>NVTT01000025.1 GCA_002401655.1 Gammaproteobacteria bacterium
TACAGATTTGTTTTGGTGTTTTAAAACATCAAAGCGAGTACCGACCACAAATGAGTTAAATTATCATTTGAAATCGGTTTGGAGAGATGGTATCTACCGCGCTCCGGCCGCTTGCTTAGCATATAAATCCTGATATTCCTTATTTAATATTGCACCTACCTCGCCTGTATATTTATCTGCTAATTTTTGGATCTGTTTTTTATTCCCGACGGAGCCAGTAGAAAACTCATTTGCAGTAATCCCACTGGTGCATCATTTTACCTCTCTTTCTTACTCATTACATTGCCGATCAGAAAGTAACAACTAGTGATGAACAAAGATATTAAAACAATAAAAAGAATCGCCCCAAAATCAAAAACTGAAGATTCAACTCTTTGATGAATTACTATTGTTGTCTCACCTATTTTTTCTGTTAATGGTTTAGTGAAAAATATTGATTGAACGATTTCGCTCGCAAAATTAATGATCACAGCTATTAACACAAATATATTTTTACTAAGTGTAGGTAAAACTCTTGATAGATAAACAATCGCCAACAATCCAATCCCACCTGTTTTAATTGCATTCGTAGCAATATATAAACCAGAAACTAAACTTCCTCCTAGTGTCACAACAAAAATTAATACATATATGATTATAAACGTACATATAATCGCTCCAAGAGTAGCGGCAATTGTATTGGGATTGCTAAATTTAATTTTCATAATTAGCACTCCAATATTCCTTCGCTTGAGCATCTAACGTTACAAATGCTTTTACACCAAGTGCATCATTAGCACCGGCCAATTTTCTTCGTATGAAATTTGTTACGGGGCTTCCCCAGCTTGCGATTCCTGGTGCTGAATTTCCAATAGATCTGTTTATACCTATTCCATGAGTCCAAATCCCGAGTTTTCCATCTAGGCTTATTACCTTTCTCGTAATAGTACCGTTAAACATACCATGATCACGTAAAGTTTGATTTTGAATTCCACCATCAGCGGTTCTTATTTGTATTACTCTACCTATAGGCATATCAAAATCAGACGGGTCGTTCGTATTGCCCATTGCAGCATCTATTGGTCCAACAACATATGCAACTACAGGTCGTCCATCTAGAGATGCAGGCGTTGCCTTTAAACCTTCCGCAGGATAACTAAAATGAAAAAGAACATCTTCCATAATCTCGGAAGTACAATTTGATGCCCATTCATTACAGAACGGAGTAAATGCATCATAGTGATGAAATGTTTCATCATCAGGATTAAACTGATTATCACCCTGAACAGCTGGATGATTTTCATTGTTTTCTACGAAACTGTCCCCACTGGTGCAAAAGAATCAAACCAGCATCGTAACTATACTTTCTAAATCGTACTTCTATTTAATAGCACCAACTCTATCAATATCAACCCCTGTAGGTATCCACCCAATCGGGAAACCAAGAATATCTTGATTAACAAATCCAAACTCAAAGTGCATCCAAATACTAACCGCATGGCCTACTAGATTTTCCTCAGGTACAAAATGAGTRGTTTCCCAGAAYCGACTATCWGTACTGTTATCTCGATTATCGCCCATTACAAAATACTTATTTGCGGGCACTTTAAAAACGGCATCATCAAAAGTACCTTCTTTTGTATAGTGAGGTCTTCTAGGATTATTAAGGATACCGTGAGCCGCATTACCAAGCGTTTCTACATATTCTATATTTAAGTGGCTTGTGCCGGTTGAAGGATTAAAATCAATGTAACCAGGCCCTGGCACTCGTTCTTTACTGACATGAATTCGATTAGGACAATCACCTTTTGCAATTTCATGCGCACAAAATGGCTTAATATAAAGCTCTTTCTGAGAAGTGTAAATCACCGTATCGCCCGGTAATCCAACCACTCKTTTTATGTARTCTTCRCCMGTATCWGGCGCTCTAAATACCGCAACATCGCCTCTTTGAGGTAATCCTATTTCAATGATTTTTTCTGAGGTGATAGGTAATCTCAAACCGTAATCAAATTTGTTAACTAATATAAAATCACCTTCTGTTAATGTAGGCTTCATAGACGCCGAAGGGATCTGGAAGGGTTCCCATAAGAAAGAACGTAAAATCACAATAAAGAATAATATTGGGAAAAAAGATTTAGCGTAATCAACATGGATAGGCTCTAATGAAACGGCATCTATCGCTTCTTGACTAGGATTTTGAAGTTGCTCGTAGAGCTTTACCAACGCTTGTTTACGAACTTTGCCAGCGGTCAACGAGTCAATCAACCAAATAATACCCGAGACAAACATCAAAACTACTAATATAATTCCGTACGCACTACTCATATAATTTCCTTTGTTTCTTCTTTACAATTTTGTCACAAATACTTAGTCATTAATCTTTAATACGGCTAAAAATGCTTCTTGAGGAATATCGACTCGTCCAACACTCTTCATACGCTTTTTACCTTTCTTTTGCTTATCTAACAATTTACGTTTACGACTCACATCTCCGCCGTAACATTTAGCGATAACATTTTTTCTTAGCGCTTTAACGGTTGAGCGAGAAATTACGTGACCACCAATGGCCGCTTGAATTGCTATGTCAAACATTTGCCGAGGTATTAACTCTTTCATTTTATCTACTAATGCTCGTCCACGATATTGAGCTTGCTCTCGATGAACAATAATAGCGAGCGAATCAACTATTTCTCCATTGATTAACACATCTAACCTGACCAAATCGGCGGCCTGAAAATGCTTAAAACCATAATCTAACGAGGCATAACCTCGACTAACAGACTTCAATCGATCAAAAAAGTCTAAAACGACTTCATTCATGGGAATTTCATAGACTAACGAAACTTGAGCTCCCATGTATTCCATTTTAGTTTGAACACCTCGTCTCTCAACGCATAATGTAATCACACTGCCTAAATGAGCTTGGGGTACCAAAATATTAACCTCAGCAATCGGCTCTCTTAGTTCATCAACGGCGCTCATATCTGGCAATTTAGATGGATTATCCACATATTTAATTTCACCATTACTGGTTAAAATTTGATAAATGACCGTTGGCGCTGTGGTGATTAACTCTAAATCATATTCTCGCTCAAGTCTCTCTTGAATGATTTCCATATGTAACAATCCAAGAAAACCACATCTAAACCCAAAACCTAATGCCTGTGAGCTTTCAGGTTCAAAGAATAACGACGCATCATTTAAGCTTAATTTATTAAGCGCATCTCTAAACGACTCATAATCATCCGATGAAATGGGGAACATACCAGCGTAGACTTGGGGTTTGACTTTTTCGAAGCCAGAAAGTTCTTCAGTTGCTCCATCTTTCATGTGTGTAATTGTGTCACCAACAGGTGCGCCATGAATGTCTTTAATGCCCGCAATCACGTAACCAACTTCCCCGGCTCTAAGCTCAGGTAAATCTTTACGTTTGGGAGTATAAATGCCAACAAAATCGACTTGATGTTGCTTACCAATCGACATGGCTTGCATTTTATCGCCTTTCTTCAGCGTTCCTTCAACTACTCTGACTAAGGAAACAACGCCTAAATAATTATCAAACCAAGAATCAATAATTAAAGCCTGTAATGGTGCATTAGGATCGCCCTTTGGTGCAGGGATTTTATCCACTAAATCTTCCAACAACTCTTCAATGCCCACCCCTGTTTTGGCGCTACATTGCACCGCATCCATTGCTTCTAAACCGATAATATCTTCAATTTCTTGTGCTACGCGATCAGGATCAGCTTGGGGTAAATCAATTTTATTCAGTACCGGGATAACTTCTAAGTCTTGTTCAAGTGCGGTATAACAAGTGGCTAGTGTTTGTGCTTCTACCCCCTGCCCCGCATCAACCACTAATAATGCGCCTTCACAGGCTGCCAATGAACGAGAAACTTCATAGGAAAAATCCACATGTCCTGGCGTATCAATAAAGTTAAGTTGGTATTCATTTCCATCTTTGGCATTATATTTTAAAGTAACACTTTGTGCTTTAATGGTAATGCCACGTTCTTTCTCAATATCCATAGTATCAAGAACTTGCGAAGACATTTCTCGGTCACTTAGGCCTCCACAAAATTGAATCAATCGATCGGAAAGCGTTGATTTACCATGATCAATATGGGCAATAATGGAGAAATTTCGAATGTAATCGGTATATGACATGGTGTTTACAGCACTCAAAAACTAAAATTGAGATCTCTCGATCCCGAAAGGCGCGAATTGTACCTTATTTTAAGGTGTCATTGTTTAAAATCTTGTGGTTTAGGAACAAACTAATAAATAGGAGCTTCACCCTCTGGACGAGTTCTAAATCGTTGATGCAACCACATATAATCGACCGGATTTTTAACCAAATAATCTTCTAAAAACTGATTAATCATCGTCGCATCTTTCACTTCTGGATTAGATTCCGACTCACTAGGAAATGGGGAAAATGGGGAATGAAACTCAAGTTCATAATGATCGGCTTTATCTAAACGTTTTTGGGTAAAAGGCACAACCGTTGCGCCGGTCATTTTGGCTAACTTAGTGGTTGCCGTGATTGTTGCCGTTTGAATACCAAAGAAAGGCACAAAAACTCGCGTTTTACCGCCATAGTTTTGATCCGTTGCATACCAAACGATTTTATTCTTTCTAAGCGCTTTAATTGTGCCCCGCAAATTATCACGATCGAGTAATTGCTCTAAATGAATCAAACGTCCCTCTTCCATGGCTTTATCAAACAAAGGGTTTTTATTCGGTTTATACATCGCTGACAAATCATAATGATGACCTAATAAACATCCGCCAATCTCTAAACTAGTCATATGAAAGCCTAATAAAAGCACGCCTTTACCGGCTTCTAACGCATTATCAAGATTATTTTTACCAATCAATTTGGTATTGGCTCTTTGCTCGCTTAAATCAGAAAACCAACAACTGGCGGTTTCTACTAATCCTTGCCCGGTTGCCATCATATTGGCGCGTACTCGTTGCTCGGTTTCTGTGGGTGTTAATTTAGGGAAACAGAGTTCAATATTCTTTGTGGCAATTCTTCGTCTTTTACTGGCGAGCTTAAACATTAAGCGACCTAAAAAGTTACCTAATTTTTGTCGCCGTTCACTAGAAAGTGACGCTATCCTTTTTAACAGCCACAAATTGAAGTGTGTAAACCAATATTTGGGGCTTGAGAAATTACTATCTATAGGCGTTTTTGCGGATTTACTTTTTGGCATTCAGAGGTTCTTAATTGAGTGTGCTATCTAATAAACTGATTTTAATCGATTAGCTTTTGAATTTCATGTTTATAATCAGCAATTAGATTATTTAAACAATAAGGTTCAGCTTTCGCTTGAGATTTCTGTATTAACTCGTTTCTATTGTGGACAAACACATCATCATTTATCAAGTTTATTAGTTTTTCAGCTAAAACATCTGCCTCTTGTTCAATTATTGAGTGTTTAGATTCTTTACTACTAAATTGTGAAGTTTCATAAAGCAAATTTGAGTCAATATATTCTGGATAAGCCACACGATTAGGCGCAATCGGAATACATSCATTTAGAATGGCTTCTAACATACTTAACCCCTGAAAATCATGTAGCGCGCTAGAAATTACGATATCAGCATTTTTCATTACTTCGTCATACTTTTCTCTTGATTGATAACCGAAAATTTTTATCTCTTTTTTAAATTCACTGGAAATGTTTTTAAAACAATACGGTTTTTTTCGAAATGACTGGCCTAAAATATAGAGTTCAAAATCAACGCCTTTTTGTTTAATCAACCGCATTGCTTGAACAAAAACTTCAGGCTGTTTATCAAACTCCCAACGATGATTCCAAAGTATTTTTATCGCGCCATTAAAATTTGTTGTCGATCTACTTTGCACAAGAGTTTGAATGGGTACAGGTAATACGGCTGATTTACTTTTGATCATTGATAAATTATTTTGATCAAACCCATCGGGTAATTTTTTGATCAAACTCGATGCGCCCTGAAAAAATGAATTCATATTAAACTGCGAATTAAACAAAATTCTATCCGCAGAATAGACAGAATAAAGCGAGGTTATTTGAGCGTTAATGAGATTTAGCTTTTCATTTTCACTGGCATTTGAAAGCGGGTAAGCGAATTGATTTTCATGGAAATAAAGCAGTGTCGGTAACTTTGATAAATTAGGGATCAATCCTCGCAAGTTATTTAAATCAACCATAGAAGTGACAATTAAAAGATCATAACTTTTTTCTAGTAACGCTTTATATTCACTAAAAAAATTAAAAGCATTGCCACGAATTCGCCATGAAAAATAACGAGGTGGAAGAAAAATTTGAGTCCATTGATATTCTGATAAAGTCTTAACAAGTCCCTCTCGCCAATATTGGTGGCTGGGTGCGTCATAGCCAGAAAGTAAGAGGATTTTTGGTTTATTCATTGAACATTTAGATAATGGGTGATATTTGATTTTTCGACAATTTAATCGCCCTCTTCTGATTAGTTAAGCGCTTTAAATCCCCCTCAATCCCCCGACAATTGCTCCTGCATTGTTCTACTAAGTTACGTCCGTGTAACGACCTTCGCAAAGGGTGAAGTGTTACAACAAACTATTTAGACTCTTTACCTGCCAAAAATAACCAGGTTTCCAATACACTATCGGGATTCAAAGAAACACTATCGATCCCTTCTTTCATCAACCACATAGCTAAATCAGGGTGGTCTGATGGCCCTTGACCACATATCCCAACATATTTATTGGCTTTTCTACAAGCTTGAATAGCCATGCTTAATAACTTCTTGATGGCAGGATCTCGCTCGTCAAATAGATGAGCAATAATTGCCGAATCTCGATCTAGCCCTAACGTTAATTGGGTTAAATCATTAGAGCCAATTGAGAATCCATCAAAATATTCTAAAAACTCATCTGCCATTAATGCATTCGATGGCAGTTCGCACATCATAATCACGCGTAATCCGTTTTCGCCTCGTTTGAGATCGTTAGCTTCTAATAATTCAATCACTTGCCTGGCTTCATCTAGCGTTCTTACAAATGGGATCATAATTTCAACATTGGTTAATCCCATAATATTTCTAACTCTTTTGATCGCTTGGCATTCCATTTCAAAACAGGCTCTAAACTCGTCGGAGATATAACGAGACGCCCCTCGAAACCCGATCATCGGATTTTCTTCTTCTGGCTCGTATAAATGACCACCAATTAAATTAGCGTATTCATTTGATTTAAAGTCAGACATTCTGACAATCACTTTTTCAGGCGCAAAAGCACAAGCTAAGGTTGAAATACCTTCAACTAACTTATCCACATAAAATGAAACGGGATCGGCATAACCTGCCATTTGATCTTTAATTGTTGCTTTTAAATCTTCATCTTCTAACTTATCAAAGTCTAATAATGCTCTAGGATGAACACCAATCATACGATTAATAATAAACTCTAAACGCGCAAGACCAATTCCAAAATGAGGCAATGAAGCAAAATCAAAAGCACGATCTGGATTACCTACATTCATCATAATTTTAAATGGTAGATCAGGCATATTGTCTATTTGACTATGATTAACTTTAAAATCTAAAAGCCCTTCATATATATTACCCGTATCACCTTCCGCGCAAGAAACGGTGATTTCCTGATTCGGTTTAATCAATTCGGTAGCGTTGCCACATCCAACGACGGCTGGAATTCCAAGTTCTCTAGCAATAATCGCCGCATGACAAGTTCGTCCACCACGATTAGTAACAATCGCCGATGCACGTTTCATAATTGGTTCCCAATCTGGATCAGTCATATCAGTAACCAAAACATCGCCTGGCTGAACTTTGTTCATTTCTGAAATGTCATTAATTAACCGAGCTTCGCCCTTGCCAATTCTTTGTCCGATGGATCGCCCTGTAGCAATGATATTGGAGGTATTTTCTAAAACAAAGCGTTCAATCACTTTACCATCATCACGACTTTTTACGGTTTCTGGTCGAGCTTGAACAATATAGAGCTTTCCATCTGCACCATCTTTTGCCCATTCAATATCCATAGGTCTTTGATAATGTTTTTCGATGATCATTGCTTGTTTTGCTAGCTCTTCAACTTCATCATTGGTAATACAATAGACCTGACGTTGCTCCATGCTCACTTCTACAGTATCGACTGATTTATCATGGGCGGAATCTGAGTCTGCACCATCGGTATAAATCATTTTAATCGCTTTACCGCCAATATTTTTACGCACGATGGCAGGGTTTCCAGCATCTAATGTTGGTTTATGCACATAAAATTCATCAGGATTAACTGCGCCTTGAACAACTGTTTCACCTAAACCGTAAGCGCCTGTGATAAAAACAACGTCGGAGAAACCTGATTCGGTGTCAATAGTGAACATTACCCCAGACGATGCAATATCACTTCGGATCATTTTTTGAATACCAGCCGAGAGTGCTACATCACTATGCGCAAAACCTTGATGCACTCGATACGAAATCGCTCGATCATTAAATAGAGAAGCAAATACTTCTTTAAGTGAAAGTTTAATATTGTCCCAACCGCGAACGTTTAAAAATGTTTCTTGCTGGCCAGCAAACGAAGCATCGGGCAAATCTTCAGCGGTTGCCGAAGAACGAACAGCGACAGCAAATTCATCATTCGCATCGCCTTTAAGCTTTAAGTAAGACTCATAAATATCATCTTCTAAATCTTTTTGAAAAGGCGTTTCCATCACCCATTGGCGTATCTTTTTTCCAACAACAGCTAAAGTATCGACATCATCGACATCAAGAGCATTTAACTCGGTTTGAATCCTGTCATGCAAACCACTTTGTGACATAAATGTACGAAAAGCATCAGCGGTAGTGGCAAAACCATTAGGAACGCTTACTCCCATATTACTCAAATTACTTACCATCTCACCTAGAGATGCATTTTTTCCACCAACCACTTCGACGTCATCCATTCCGAGGCCATCATACCAAAGTACATTCTTTTGCACAGTATTGCTCCAATTGTTTTCTCGACATTTGTCGATAAAATCCGCTAATACTGACTACAATCAGTATTTAAAACAGAAATAATAGTTAGTCAGATCATAGCCTGATTTTCTAGTTTTTACTATGTTAGAATTCCACTTTATAGACAAAATAGTTGTTAATGGCAGGTTTATTTATGAGCGATAAAAATGTACGTAAAGTGTTTTTTGTTTCTGACAGAACGGGCATTACAGCGGAAATGTTTGGCCAATCGTTATTATCTCAATTTGAAGGAGTAGAATTTGATGAAACAACGCTGCCATTTATAGATTCAGAAGAGAAAGCGCAGGAAGTTTGTAGAATATTAGCCAAAGCAGAAAGCGATTCAGGTGTAAAACCGATTGTGTTTGATACAATTGTGACTCCAGAGATTCGCAAAGTTGTTCAATCTAGCGGGGCGATGGTTTTAGATTTCTTCCACACATTTATAGGTCCGCTTGAAACTGAACTTGAGCAATCTTCGAGTTTTAGAGTTGGCAAAACGCATTCTCTAGCCAATGAAGATGAATATGACTCACGAATTGAAGCCGTCAACTTTGCCCTAAACAATGATGATGGTATTACTATGAAACATTATGATAAGGCTGATGTGATTTTAGTCGGTGTCTCTCGCTGTGGTAAAACACCAACATCTCTTTATATGGCAATGCAATTCGGCATCAAAACCGCAAACTACCCTTTTACCGAAGATGATATGGACAATTTAACCTTACCAGATGAGTTAAAGAAACATAAAAATAAGGTCTTTGGTTTAACCATTAACCCGAATCGATTACATGATATACGAACGGAAAGAAAAGCGAACTCTCGGTATGCATCACTTAAACA
Organism: Gammaproteobacteria bacterium; assembly: GCA_002401655.1. Lineage (GTDB taxonomy): Bacteria > Pseudomonadota > Gammaproteobacteria > Enterobacterales > Kangiellaceae. The sequence goes on from NVTT01000025.1 coordinate 9,826, forward strand.
ATGCCAATTTGAAGTGAGAGAAGTCGAAGCGATGTATAGACGTCTAAAAATAGAAAACCTTAATACAACCTCACGCTCTATAGAAGAACTTGCGACAAAAATATTGGCGTCTACCGGAATTAAAAGAAAAGTTTTTTAAACCAAAGATAATAACTAAATAGTTAATATTTTAAATAGATAACAAGAACTTATTATTTGGCAGAGATATTGATGTTATAGGTGATCAAAGCGAAGCGTGCACAATCATTAGCATTGCTTCCTAAACTAATGGTTCCAGAGCCATTTAAAACTAACTCTTCTCGTCTTAAATAGCTCTCTTGACCATCATCGGTCATTACAAAAGTACCGTTAGTACTTTGATCCGCTAGTACAAACTTTCCTCTTTTTATTGATATCTTCGCATGCATACGCGATGCAAGATCGGCATTAACCACTAAATCACACTCTGCACTTCGACCTAGTTGAATGCTTGAACTGTTTAATGTCATACACTTGCTTACATCGCCGCACATTAACTTCAATTCTTCGTTAAGTTGTGAATTTAGCGAGTCAATCGAAATCATTCTAGTAACACCAGTCTCCTCCCACACTAATTCACAAACTCTTAATTCCTCGGCTTTACCTTTAACAGGAATTTTATCAAACTCTCTAGATTTACTAGCTAATGGCTCTGCTAATTCTTTTGAAGCAGCTTGAGTAAGAATGATTTGCCGACCTTTCGCGATTCCAGCCATTCTAGCGGCCACATTAACCGTATCACCAAACAAATCACCGTCATCTCTAAAAATAACAGCGCCACAATGAAAACCAATTCTAACCGCAACAAAAGTGCCTTGGACTAAACCTAGTTCTAATTTTTCCTGAATTTGAATGGCAGCCTTTGCTGCATCATCAGCTGTATCGAATCGACACATAACCTCATCACCGATAGTTTTGATCACTACTCCGGAAAAAGCTTCTGTCGAGGCTTGCATCATAGATATAACTTGAGAAATAACCGCGTTGGCTCTTTCGTCACCAAGTTCATCATATAATTTGGTACTTCCAGCCACATCCGCAAACATAACGGCACAATACCCAGTGGTCTGAGTTTCACTTAATGGTGTACTAGAATCATTTAATTCCATTGGTTCTATTAGACCTACATATTTCAATAATAGTTATTCTATAAAATAACGGCGAAAAAACAGTTTTGAATTTAACTCAATTCATCCGGTTTATTATCCAAGAATTATTAATAAGAGCATAGGGTATTTGAGCGCTTGAATCAAATCACACGAGTCAAAATGAGGAATTATAGGCAAAAAAAAGCCATCATAAAATTTTATGATGGCGTAAGTCGGTCGAAAACGCGTTGATAAAACGTTAATATCGCGAAAAAGGGGTAATCAAACACGATATTAAAAATCAACAACCAACCATTTACTAACAACCGAACTAACTAACACAAAGAAAAGGAGATTATCTTCATATGCTATGACGCTCTACTAATCAATTAGTTCAATTAAATTCAAAGATAATTGAAATAAACCTAATTCAGATTAAATGGTCTCTTAGTACGAAGTGTTATTCATGTTAAAAAAGCGTCTTTACAGATTAAAGATGCACCTTAACTTGATTCAACGACAATTGCTTTAACTGGGAATGCAGATAACAAAGACGCTAAACCTTTGTTAAGTTGTCCTTGATTTTCCTCATAAAGCGCCTTCTTTTTACTCGCAGTAATTCGAAAAATCGGTTTTTGACTTTGGTTATCGATAATATTAACCATTAACATGATCATTTCTTTATCGGGATTTTGGATGTTTTTAAGATTACTCCGCTGCCCAGATACAGGCTCTAACCTAAGACCTTCCTCTACTTTAATACCCAAAACATATTGCACTTCTAAGTCCGCATGACCATCTACTAAACGTAGACCTTTATCATTTAGAGCCATCATAATCGCTGTATTAATCTTTTGTTTGGTTCGCTCAGAGCGCGCTCGGACTGTTAAAGGTTGTATTTTATAGGTATGGTAATGTTCAAACGGAGCACTCTTATCAATCACTAGCTCTCCTTGAGTACGCATTGCTTCAGGATCTTCTTTTCCTCCTTTCTCTAATCTAAATTTAAGCGCTAAATTATTTTTTGAATCAGCTTTTCTTAATGCTTCGTCTAAACTAACCTTTTTAGCTTTAACTAAATCATAAAGGCTATGATCAAAGGTTTGATTCGTTTTACCTCTGGTACGCTCCATCGCTTCTTTGATTTCATCAATTTTTCCAAACTCGATCAATTCCTTTATAAAAGGCGTCACTTGCATCATTTCAACAGCCGCAACTCGTTTCTTTTCTAAACCAATGCAAAGTCTTTGCGCGACGATTGCTCTAAGATTTAATGCAACGTCCTGCAATATTTGGGTTTTAGCCTCCTCTGGGAAAAAATTAAAAATACGCTCCAACGCCAAATTCGCGTTATTAGCATGAAGTGTGGCGAGACAAAGGTGACCCGTTTCCGCATAGGTCAAAGCTTGTTTCATTGTATTTCTATCTCTAATTTCACCAATTAAAATAACATCGGGCGCCTCACGCATGGCATTTTTTAAAGCAATTTCAAAAGAATCCGTATCAACTCCCACTTCTCGCTGGTTCACTAAACTCTTTTTATTTTGGTGAGTGAATTCAATCGGATCTTCTATAGTTAAAATGTGACCGGTTTGAGTAGAATTTCGGTAATCAATCATTGAAGCCAAAGTGGTTGATTTACCGGTTCCCGTAGAACCGACTAAAAGAATAAGCCCTCTTTCTAAGCTTATAAGCTCTTTTAACCCTTCAGGGAGACCTAACTCTTCAATGGTTGGAATAACTTTTTTGATATAACGTATAACCATTGCTGGTTCACCGCTCTGACGAAATATATTGATCCTAAATCGTCCTAACGCTTCAATTTTAAGAGATTTATTAAGCTCTTTTTCTACTTCAAACTTAGCAACCTCGTCTTCATCCAAAATGGAATATATCAGATTGTGATTCTCTTCTTCGTTTAAACGTTTATCTCGAAGTGGCTTCATTTCGCCCTCGACCTTAACCAACGGCTCTGAATCAACGCTAATAAAAAGATCAGATGCTTGCTGTACGACCATCGCCGCTAATAATTCAATAAGATCCACAGTGTGTTAACCCTTTATTTTATGACTTTTTACTTTTCAACCATCTAAATTAACTGAATAAGCAATAACATGAAAGGATTATCATTTATTAACACAGTTAATCTCATCACGAGTTAATCGTTATTCCTTTCTATTATAAATATTACTTTTTATAGATTGTTTTTAATTATTAAAATGTTAATATTTACATTAAATAATACTTGATTTAATCTTCCAACCATTATTTTTTTTAATATGTTTCGACGGAGTGACATATGATTAACCATCAAACGATTACTGAGACTTTATCCGAGCTTTTGCCAGGAGATGTTGAGCTGTTAGTTAATCGAGGGCAAATTGAATATATTGCACGCTTTAACTGGCCGATTGATAACGATCCGGATAGACCTTTTAAGCGATCAAAAACGGTTCTATTAAAAATTAATGAAAATGCCATGCGTGACTTTTCGATGATTGGTAATAAAAATGAAGCRAAGACTTTAATYGATTTAGARACTTAYYTRAAAAAYCGMCTGCATTTATTTCAACCGAAYCACAATAATCCAAGAGGTCAACCCGAGCCCGTCGAAAAATGGGAAATTGGATCTTTACATTTTCTAGATGCTCAAAAACCAGTTAAAGGCGTTAAAAGACGAATGTTCTAGTAGCCTGTTGAAAAGAGTACTTAGCTCTCATAAACGCTTATAAACTGATTAATAGACAGCAAGTAAATACCTGCTGTTATAGGATAACTTTCCATTTCCTTAAAAAGGCTAACGTATTCTTCTAGTTGCTTTTTATATATTTGCTGTTCTCTAATTATAAATTCTTCAATAGATTCATTTTTTAAGGGTGTGCTACTTTTATAATCAACAATCCAGCGACGCTCTCCAACAATAAAGCAACGATCTATCACTCGAGAATGAAAAATACCTTTTCCTAAATTTTTATGTAGGGTTAATTCATTGTCAGCTGAATCATAGGGTGCCAAAATAAACTGCCCAATTTCACTTTTAAGTATTGTCTCTAACATGTTTCGAATATTATTTGCTTTAATAAATATCTGCTGGTCATTTAAATCCAAATTTAACCCATTTAACTGATTAACCGTTGTATCAATCCAATTAACAGGTAATTGATATGCTTCGAGCTTTTTCAGATCTTCATTTCTGTCATTGTTTTTGTTAGTTCTTTTAATATCTTCCGCAATCCATTCAAGCTGTCGATGAATGAGAGTTCCTATAGAAGACGCAATATTTTGTTCATCCAAATTATCATTCCAATACTCTAATGATACGGGTTGTTCTTGCGCAGAAATAACTGGCATCTCTTCTACTTCACTAATATCACACCGCTTGGTTAATCGATCAGGAAAAATAACTTCAAGTTGCTGTTGTTTTGTTTCTAAATGGGATAATTGACTTAATTCATATTCACTTAACTTTGTCGGTTTATCGATTGGCAATAGCGATTTATTATCTTCTAAATTTAGATTATCGCCTCTTCTACTGACCGTTTTAATAATATTTAACTTTTGCTTAACTCGCCTAAAACCACCCGAATCATCGGAATCATCGGAATCAACGGATTCATCTGCCTCAAGCTTGTCCCAAATCATATCCAAAAAACTATTTGCTATCGGACGTTTAAAACTATTTTTACCACTTTCACCTGCTTTAATCTTTTTGGTATCCTCTTTGATATTACCAAACAAATGTAATTCCTGTTTGGCACGCGTTGTCGCTACATACAATAATCTCTGATTTTCATATTTTTCTTTTTGCTTGTCTAAGTAACCAATATATTCATAAACGGAGTCATTGTTTTCGCCAGTTGGTTTTGAAATCGCTAACAGAGTTTGTGAACCACCAATATCACTAATCACTTCAGCCCACTTCATTAACGGCGTATCAGGAACAAAACTTTTAGCATCAAGCCTAGGTAAAATGACACGATCAAATTCCAATCCTTTTGATTTATGAATAGTCATTATTTGTATTTGGTTGTCTGCACTTGAGTTAGGTGATGCATATAACTTGTCTAGACTTTCTTGCAAACCTGCTCGATCTATAATTTCTCCAGCATTTTCAAACTCAGCGATTCTTTTAACGCATGTTTTAATATCTTCAACTTCCGACAACATATCCACTTGAAGTAATCCACCGACAGCCTCAAAGCATCCATACAGCCATTTTTGAAAAGGTTTTTTTCCTTTTTGTTCTATGGCGCTCATTAAAATAGGCATTAGCTTCATACATCTAGCTTTGCCCCGATCGCTTAAACTGTCGTTTAAACTACTACGGGTCATTAACCGACTGATCGTTTCTGGAATGCTCAAYAMRAAATTATTYTTATCGCAATATTCATTCTCTTTTTTTCCAGAATCTAAACCATCATTCAATAGTGTATAATTTTTTAAGCCCATAACTCGCATTACTTTAGTCATGTCATCCAACTCTAAAGAAAACCAAGGCGACCGTAAACAAGCTAGCCAAGATATTTGATCGTAGTTATCAGTCAAAGCAAGCGCCAAACTAACGACATCCTGCACCGCCATTTTTGAAGACAAAGGTTCTATATCAATAGCTTGATAAGGAATACCATTTTGATTTAAAAGAAATATTATTTCTTTTAAATGATTGCGGCTTCTAGCAAGAATGGCTAATGTTTTTAAAGATCTTCCACTTTGGTAGTTTTCATTCTCTAACAAATGCTCTTGAATAACTCTCAATATTTCATTGGCTTGATCTTGATTGTCTTCCGCATCTACAGTTAAGTAGCTTTTAACAAAACTCATTGGTGACGCTTTTTGAAAAGCTGTTGAAGTAGCGTAACTGACCGCAGATAAGGTTAAATCATTAACCGCTGGCATGATCGATTGAAATTGTCTATTCACCCAATCAATAATATTTTCATTGGAGCGAAAATTAACTTTTAACTGTTTATACACCGGATGAACTTGCCCAATACCAAACTCAGCAATATGCATAAACAAACTCACATTCGCATCTCTAAACCGATAAATTGATTGCATTGGATCGCCAACTAAAAATAGCGTTTTATTACTTGAATAATCCCAACCCGAAGTTAACAACTTCAACAAATCGATTTGCGGTGATGAGGTATCCTGAAACTCATCCACTAAAATATGCTCAATCCGGTAATCCATCGCTAAAGCAATATCGGTTGGGTTATCTTCTGTCCCTAATGCATTCAATGAAGCAATACTGAGTTCACTGAAATCTAAAACATTATGTTCCTTAAATACCAATTTTAAATGAGCAACCGCTAATGGAAGGAGCGCGAGGAGCGACTCCAACACTTCACTATCGAAACCATTGCTAACATCGGGTAGATACCGCGATTCATTTAAAATGTATTCTAAATTAGTACACTTTGAGCAATCCTTGAGAATGTTTTTCATCATCTCTTTATTGATTTTGAATTCATTCTCTTGATCGTCATTTATTGCATCAGCAGGTGGCGGAAACCCATTTGTTTTTGTGGCTGATTTATAGAAACTGGGTTTAGTTTTAGTAGCCGTCAGCAACAACTCTGCAATCGCTTTCCACAGAGTCAAATCATTAGAGCTTGGCAGTGATATTGATTCAACAACATCTAAACTCTGAAGGTTTTTAATATTCTTTTTTTCTTGAAGCTGGCTAGATGCTTGATTTAATAAAGGTGGCAATTCCGAAATAATATTTAAGGGGATCGCTGAGTAAATCTCTAGTAGCTTTTCTTCTACAATTCTCTCTAACGAATTCTTAATCGTTTTAGTCGAAAACACATCTTCTATATCAGAGTTCGAAATTCTTGGTAGCCACTGCAAACGTTTAGCTAATAATTGTGAAACTAAATCAACCAGTTGTTTTAAATTATTATCCTTATGTTTTAGTAATACTTTAATATGAGAGGAAATATGTCCTAACTTGCCATCGCCATCGCCATCGCCATCTTCAATATGTTCTAACATTGCTTGAGATGCTTGCTTAAAATAAATGTCAGCATTTTCTGCAATTGAGGGCAACATACCTGTTTGTGATAATAACGGTAAAGCACCGGTTAAATTTGCTGATAGTGAATCAATAGTGAGGAGTTTTAAACGATTGGGATTGGCAATCAAATTCCACTGTTTTTCTTTATCGCGCTCTAGGACTTTTTTTGCCAAACTCCAGCGTGCTAATTCATGCGGTGTTCGAGGTGACTCACTGGTGTTATCAGCGAAGATTAATGCAGAAATAACCCGTTCTTTCATTTCGGAGGCGGCTTTTCTTGTGAATGTAATCGCTAAAATATTCTCCGGCCGACTAACCACAGATAACAACGCCAATATCCGTTGGGTTAATAATTCGGTTTTACCCGAACCTGCAGGCGCCTGAACAATATATGATTCGGACACACTTAATAATTCATCTCTAACATCTTGATCAATGACATTTGCATGCTCTATATTTATTTGCTTTAGATTTGAGCCGTTCCTGTTTAATTTGTTCATTGATTCGACTCCGAAGAAAAAACAATCGAGTCATCTATTTGCAAATTAATTGGTGAGGGTTGACGTTCATCGATTCGACAAATTGAACGATATTCGCAATAGGTGCAACTTTGATTGACATCTTTAGGAGAAACGGGAGTAAATCCTTCTGAAATGCCATAGGCAATTCGATCTAAGGTCTTTTGCCATTGGAGCTTCAATTCTTCTCGGTCAAACTTACCTCCAACATTAACCGATTTTTCTTTTAACTTAGATTGTTTGAATTCAACTTCATTATTAGTATTTAAACTACGCTCAAATTTTACTATGTCTTCGAATTCTGACTCTTTGTATTCTGACTCCTGTTTACTAATCGAGTTAACTTCAAAATTTAATCCAACTTGTGCTACTTCACCCTTTTTAACTCGAGCGTAATCAATAGCAGATATCTCATCATTTTCAAATGCCAACATATACGCCGGCATCTGAGCTTCGGTAGGTCTTACGCTAAACCAATCATTGACAGCTACTTTGCCTGTTTTGTAATCAATAATTTCAAGCTTCCCACTCCCCGTCAAATCAACCCGATCGAGTCTAAAAGTAAAATTAATTCCCTGCAGTTTTAGAGCGACCTCTTTTTCTAGAGACTTAACTAAGAAATCATTCCTATCTTTCTCAATTAACATCCACTCATAAATGAGCAAACTCAACTTTTCTTTTTCAAGTAAAATGATTGCTTCATTAGCACTCAACAGCAAAATACTTTTTATCTCATTCAACTTACTTTGTAATTTCTCATCTATAACTTTTATCAGTTCAGTATCATCAAGCGCTAACAAATTTTGTTTGGTTTTAAGTTGCTCCCAAATCAATTGCATAGTGTCATGCAACCAAACACCTCTTTGCCTTGCATCAATTCCCGACTCAACGCTTTCAAAGCTAGTGACCTTTAAATAATGCGCTAAAAAACCACTAAAAGGACATGATGCATATCGACTTAAAAAACTGGTTCCACCATGTAATCGCCCTTTTTCTACAGTAAAATTTGAGTTTGAGATCCATTCGTAATTTGTAATAGAACTTGCGTATTTTGAGTTATCCAACTGCTTAGAAAAATCATTGTCGAGGCATTTATCATCCAAACTTAAATCAGAAAAGAAAATCGAAACCGTTTGTTTAGCATCGCTATTTTCGTCACTGGATGTTACCAACAAGTCATCAGAAGAATTAATTAAGATATCCGATAGGCTTTTTGTATACTCATACTCTCTTTCAGGACTGCCACCCGGCATTTTTAATTCTCTTTGAAGCGCGGAAGGCAAAAATGGATTTGGTTTGTTATTAACAGGCCAATTAACCGAGTTAAAGCCTACTAATATCAAATGATCAAATTGAAGTCCCGTCGCTTCTAAAACGCCAAGCACATGAACTCGACTTCTATCGCTCGGCAATTGAAAAGACTTTTTGGTTGCAAGCTGATTGAGGTATTGTAATGCAGTCTTTTCGTTTACTGTATTGAAGAGATTATTAATCTCAGTTGTTTCATTAATGAGTTCTACGTATAGGTTACAAATTTTGTTCTCGGTGTCATTGATAGAAACTTCATCTAATCTAGTTCCCCACTGCCACAATTTCAACGTTTCCTTCCAATTTTTTTGATAATTTTTAATTGAATCGTTCTTGGATGGTTTATTGCCCAGACTTTCTATACGTTCTCTTAATATAGAAAGCGATAACGTCTTATGTTCAGTCACTTTATTTTCAGACTGATCAGATTCAAGTTCTAGACATTTTTGTTGTCCACACTCAAACTTTTCGATTTCAGAAAGTATATATTTTACCTTATATTCTTTCCTTCCTTTTAAACAAAGTTTGTGCAAAAAATATTTTGTAACTGAGTTTTGTTTATTCCAGGGGAAATAGTGAGTGTTTTTTATAAAATGTAATTCTTCAAGAGTGACTCTACCTTTCCGAAAGTTGAGCAACAAACTACCCGCTTTGACAATCGACTGATCAGCAATTGAAAATCCTGCCGACACATTATATAAAGGCTTTCCTAACTTTACCCAAGGCTTATTTTCTTCTGGCTGAAAAGCTTGACTAAATGCAGCGTAAACGTCGGTTAGATTATCGCTCAGTTGATTGACAACAACCGCTACATTCCCCTCTCCCTCAGCCTCAACTATCTGTTTCGCTGTTCGGGCAGCATAATTGATTTCATCATCAAAACTATTGAACTCAATAACATTTGATTTTTGGACAGTCTTTTTATAATTATAATATTCTATCTCAACATCTAACTCTTGCAACCTACTAAAAAACTTTTTCTCCAAAGGGGTAAATTGGTTAAATCCGACTAATAACATTTTTTTCGGTAAGCTTTTGTTAGATAAAACATTGTCTGAGTTTTTTCTATAAAGCAACTCTAAACGGTTAGAAATGTACTTCAACTTTTCAAAAGAGCAAATGACACTTTTAGACTCTGCAATTTTTTCGTATTGCTCGATCCATTTTATAAAACAACTAACTTCTAATTTCATTTGACTATCAAATATTTCAAGACTTAAGTTCTCATCTTTAATATCGTTTAAAGGCAAATCCCAAGCAATCAAATTTTGAAAGGCTTCAACTACTTTATTTGCCACACCCGATTCATTGGTTAGGTTCCAATCAGGCTCTTTTGCAATTAAATCTTCTATCCATGATTTCAAAAGCTGTTTAGATATCGGCTTAGGTAAATCCTTCAAAAATGATAGTTCTATCCAAAGCTCATTTTGCCACTGAGTAAAAGACAATATTTTGTGAGCTGTAATAACTTTCCCAACTTTCGTTTTCGCTATTTGTCCATTGTATAACGCTTGTTGGGTGCGAGCGTTGGGCGTTAGGATCAAACTTTCATCGCTAATTAGCGATTTTATTTTCGAAAAATCAAGAGAAATAGTCATGATGTCTTATTCTGAAGTGGCATATTTTTATCGCTCAAAAGCTCTAAAACTAACCCTTTACTCGCATCCTCAATTAGGTCAATTACATTATCAAATCCATTGTTACCCCCGTAATAGGGATCAGGAACTTCTTTAACCTTTGATTGGTTTGAAAAACTCAAAAACAGGTGAATATTATTGACAGAATATTCATGCTTTAGTGCCAACTCGTGTAAAGAGTCCAAATTAGAATAATCCATTGCGAGAATGTAATCAAAATGACTAAAATCTTGTGGTAATATCTTCCTAGAGCGAATAGCAGATAAATCATAGCCCCTATTGCTTGCGGTAGATACGGAGCGTGGATCTGAACCTTCGCCTTGGTGATATCCATAAGTACCGCAAGAATCTATTTCTAAATCAAGTTCTGAATACTCAGAACTTATTTTGCGAAAAACGCCTTCTGCAGTTGGAGAGCGGCAGATATTTCCTAAGCATACAAATAGTATCTTTTTTCGAATGCCCATTTAAAAACTCTCCTTAGAAACTTGAACCATCGCAGTGGTCAATTGGGTTAATTCACTCGGCTTTATTATATAAGGTGGCATAATATAAATGAGTTTTCCAAAAGGTCTTAACCAAACGCCTAGTTCAATAAATCTTATTTGCACTCGTTCCATATCTACAGGCTCTTTTAACTCTATAACTCCAATTGCTCCTTTTACCCTTACATCAACGACATTCTCAAAATTCTTACATTGCCTTAATTCTTCAATTAATTGCTTTTCGATATCAGCAATTTTACTTTTCCAATCTGAATTTAATAATAAATTTAAACTGGCAATGGCAACAGAGCAAGCTAGTGGGTTTGCCATAAAAGTTGGACCATGCATTAGATTACCACCTTGATAAGCACTAATCGTGTCAGCGACTTTACGAGACGTTAATGTTGCTGCTAGTGACATATATCCACCGGTTAAGGCTTTACCTAAACAAAGTATATCAGGGACTACCTTTGCTTCTTCATAGGCAAAAAAACTACCTGTTCTTGCAAAACCTGTAGCAATTTCATCAAAAATTAAAAGCACATTAAATTCATCGCAAAGTTTTCTTATTTGTCGAAGGTACTCAGAACAGTAAAAACGCATACCTCCGGCTCCTTGTACTAGAGGTTCAATGATAACGGCCGCTATTTCATTATGGTTTACGTTTAAAATAGCCTTAAATTCATTAATGTACTCCGATTTCCAATCATCATCACTCAAACAAGTAGGGGCAGAAACAAAAAAATGTTGTGGTAATACACCCGCAAACATAGAATGCATGCCATTTTCAGGATCGGAGACTGACATAGCGCCAAACGTATCACCGTGATAAGCATTTTTAAAGCTTAAAAACTTGCTCTTTTGTTTGTCTCCCTTTGATGGCCCACTTTTTGATTGCTCGTTTTTTGAATACCCCTTCTTTGAATACCCTATTTTTGAATACCAATACTGAATAGCCATTTTTAGCGCCACTTCAACAGACACGGAACCGGAATCCGCAAGAAATACGCACTGTAGATTTGAATCAGTTATTTCAATCAATTTCTCGCATAATTCAATCGCCGGTTGATGGGTTAAACCGCCAAACATCACATGTGACATTTTATCTAGTTGCGATTTTACTGCCTGGTTGAGTACTGGATGGTTATAGCCGTGGATAGCCGACCACCAGGATGCCATTCCATCAATGACTCGCTCACCGCTAGACAAGTTAAGATAGACTCCATCAGCTGACTCTACAGCAAAAACTGGCGTAGGGTTTAGTAGGTTGGTATAGGGATGCCATATATGTTGTGAGTCAAAGACTAATTGCGCTGCTGAAATAGGCATAGGTAAGTTAATTAACAAAAGGTTTAGTCATATTAAATAGCATAACAGTTTCAACACTTAAATAGTTACTATCAATAACAAGTTTGAAGTAAACTAGAGCCTTTAATAAGAGCCAAATGGATAATATCTTATGACCGTCCGAATTAAATACCTACCTGCTACTGTCGTACTAGTCTCCTTATTCTTTATCAATAACAGTTTTGCAAGTTGTAAAATCATCACCAATATTAAAGGCAATACGCCAATTGCTATTGATAAAGAGTTAGTTTCATTTGAATGGCTTGTTTTTGATGAAGGTAAGGTATTGCAAACTGGTAGCGGATCCAATAAGTCAAAATTCGCGCATTGCGGAAATATAGACGGCAATGGAGCCTTTCTATTACCCGGTTTAATCGATGCCCATGGACATGTTTCTGGTTTAGGAAATGAAATGCTAAGAGTTAAACTCCGCGGGATCATCTCTGAATCATTAGCCGTTGCTCAAGTTAAACAATTTGCTTCAAAAAATCTAAAATCACAATGGATATTGGGGCGTGGATGGAATCAAGTCTTATGGTTAAACAAACAATTTCCAAATAAAAAATCATTAGACTCTACAGGCATTCAACGACCGATTGTTTTACGGCGTGTTGATGGTCATGCGGCATGGGTTAATAGTCGCGCATTAGAAATTGCAGGCATTAATGATAAAACACTTGATCCACCCGGCGGTAAAATTGAAAGAGATCACAAAGGTGAAGCAACGGGTCTATTGATCGATAATGCGATTGATTTAGTTGAAAATAAAATGCCACCAACATCCTTTTTGGAACAAGATTACGCATTCGATAAAGCTTTTGAACATTTGTTATCTTTAGGGATCACTAGCGTGCATGATGCAGGTGTGACTCAGCTCGATCTCGATATATATAATGCGCGGGTAAAGGAAAATAGAATGCCGTTACGCATATATGGCATGTTAAATGGTGCGGGAAACAACCTGAATATTTGGCTAGAAAATGGCATTATTGAAGATAAATTAGATCGCCTATTGATTCGTAGCGTCAAACTTTATTCAGACGGAGCGTTAGGTAGTCGCGGCGCAGCTTTACTAAAACCTTACACCGATGATGTTGATAATAAAGGTTTGCTCTTAACCCAACCAAAAGAAATGGATCGGCTGGTCGAAAAAATATTATCCAAGGGGTTTCAAGTTAATGTTCATGCGATTGGTGATCGTGGAAACCGATTGGTTCTCGATGCTTTTGAAAAAGCTTATAAAAAAGTGGGCGGACGGAGTTTAAGAAACCGTATCGAGCACTCTCAAATTGTTGCATTAAGCGATATCCCTCGTTTTATAGACCTCGATATGATCGCATCAATTCAACCCGTATTCGCGACAAGCGATAAAAACATGGCGGGTGATAGACTTGGCGATGAACGTTTAAAGGGCGCTTACGCTTGGAATAAATTTTTGCAACAAGGAACTGTCATCTCTTCGGGCTCTGACTTTCCGGTTGAACTAGCTAATCCGTTTCATGGACTTCACGCAGCGATTACACGACAGGATCGTAATAATCAGCCCGAAGGCGGATGGCTGCCCAGCGAGAAAATAACACCGACTCAAGCTCTAATAAGTTTTACTTTGAATGGTGCCTATGCCGCTCACCAAGAGAAAACATTAGGTTCATTAGAGAAAGGAAAATGGGCTGATTTTATCTTAGTAAATCAAGATGTGTTAAAAGGTGATGCAAAAGAGATTTGGAAGACTAAAGTTTTACAAACGTGGATTGCTGGTGAGGTGGTTTACAAGCGCTGAACTACAGCTAATAAAGACAACTAGTCGTCTTATTGATAAAGAGTCATAACCTAAGACTCTTTATCATCTTCCATTACGTCGCCTGATTCGGCAAACGCATCGCCCCAGTCAGGCTCACTTTCTTCTTCGTCGGTAGAGTCTAATTCAAGCATATCGAGCGCGCCATCAATATCGTCAACTTCATCAACTCCACTGAAATCCAAATCATCAGCACTATCATCGCCTAAGATATCATCTAGTTGCTCCGAAATACTCGCATCTTCGGGTAAAGGTTCGTCGTCCGTTTTATCATCTCCACTCACACTATTAACTTCATCAACAGGATCTGCTTGTTCATCGCTATCGCTCTTTTCTTCTACTTGCTCGCTTACCTCAGCTACTGATTCTGGTTCAACTTTCGCATCKGNTTYCTSMKWYWSWWKYTSANGAYTTWRWKTCWGWYTCAACWCTWTCRGGCGYGTCACTAGATTCWTTATTYGAGAAAGATTCCATTGCRGTAATAATTTGATCAWCAGACATATCGCCTTCTGGAGCATTTTCACCAAACATAGAACTAAATTCTTTGAATATGTTATTTAAAGTCGTGAGTGTGATATGAACTTCTTGCTTTAAGCTTTTTATATCCTTTTTCAATTGTTTAATTTTATCTTCTTTTGGCTCTTCTGCAACTTCCTCTGTAGATTCTTCAACCTTCGCTTCCACTTCAGCGATTTCAAGCTGATGATACTGCTTACAAACGCGATTAAGATCTTGATTAAGAAGAGAAATAGCCTCCAGATTTTTATCTAAAATGCCACTTATAATATTTCTGAGTAAAAATTTCCGCTCATTGAGTATTTTTTTTGATGCCTTTTTAATTTGTTTTTTATCGAGATGTAATTTGTCCTTTAAAAATAATTTTACTGCATCTCTATCTCTTTTTTCACTGGATTTTACATCTAAGATTAATTGCCTTGCAGCCTTCTTCATTTTCTTCCTACCACTCATTAACGCTAGAGCGAGCACGATAGACAAAATAAAGAAAGGCGCAGCAGCTTCTATCATTAAGAACAATGAGGGATCAAGAGTATTCATTATCAGTTTATCCTTTTATTATTTTTTATCTTCGTCATCGTCGTCATCGTCGTCATCGTCGTCATCGTCGTCATCGTCATCGTCATCGTCATCGTCATCGTCATCGTCATCGTCAAAAGACAACTCATCAGCCATTTCATTCGCTTTCTTTGAATTACGTTTTTTCATTATACGCCATCCAAAGAAACCCAAAATCATCAAGACAAAATTGATTCCCACTCCGATATATAACCAATTACCCCAGGCATCTTGTTCGGACTCGTCTGTTACAGCTCCATCATTAACTTCTTCCTCTTTAGTTTGTTCCGGCTCTACCTTTTCTTCTATTTCTTTTTTAGGCTCGACGGATTCCTCTATTTTCGATTCTTCCTTTACTTCTTTTTTAGGCGTTTCAATAATATCAATAATTGCTGACGCGATACTAAATTCAATTGCCTGCGGACTCACATCAAAATCTCGTCCTAATACCGATTTACCGGTTATTTTAAAACTCACCTTGTAATCACCACCAGACAAGGACGCAGAGATTTCTAATGGATGGCTCGTATCTTCAATGACTTTATAAAGTTTTTCACCATCGGGCATAGTGATTGTCACATTGATAGTTAAACTAGAGGCATCAACAATATCATCACGAATTGTCATATTTATGACATGAGGTTGAATATTATCATCTGATATTTCTACTTCGGAAACTAACGGTGAGCCGTATATATTGATCGCATGACTTCGCTCGCGCTCAAAAGTTGGACTAGAAACCTGTAAATTCAAACGAAGTTCGCCGACAAAATCATCGGTATAAAAACTTTGTTTAAAGGTATTACTCATGCCATCAAAGAACATTGCCATTTTTTGTTCTTGACCATCTTTGCTTTGAATTAATTTTGCATCCACTAATTTAAGGAAATCAATATTTTTAATCGGCTGACCTTCTTCCATTAATTTCATTTCATAATTAATCGCTTCACCGGCTAATAAATTGTTAGGTAACTCAGCCACGCTCAACCCTAACTTACTCACTACCATGACGCGATTATCTGGATCAACATTCGCATCAATTTTCCAGTCGCCAGGCTCAGGTGACGGTAATGTCACCAGATCATATGTTGCTGTTGAAAACCATCTTAGTCCCTTTTTATTAGTTGACTTATTATATTTATCGCCCGAAGGTGATATGAGATTCGCGGATTCAGACGCATTTTTTCTAAAGATTAAAACAGTCATCTCATCAATACTTTTATCAACCGAAAACAAGTTATTTTTGATTGGTAAATTATCTCTTGCGGCCGCTTGCTCAAATATTTTCAGAAAAACCCTTTGTAGATCCTCTGCATTATCAACCGCCTGATACCAACCGTCGGTTTGGCTAGATAATTCCTTTAACAATTCATGATCGGCATTTTTAGAGAGCGCAATGGTATGGATTGCAACCCCTGTYCTTTTTAACTTAGGTAATATTTCGGTTAAAATACGATGTCTTTCTTTTGCATTAACCTTAGGATCTTTAGAAATATCGACCATGCCATCGGTTAGCAATAACATACTTCTTTTTTCGCTATTGTCGACTCGACTCCATCCGTAAGATGCTTTTTCTAAAACACTTCCAATGTTGGTGTACAGTCCCGCAGAGTTGATTTTTGTCGCTGTTTTAGTAGCTTTATCTTGCCAATTTGAATCCACTGGCGCTAACTTAACCAACATATTGACATAGCGTCCAAACGCCCAAACACCCGCTTCAGCTCCCTTTGGTAATAAATTGGTAACCAATTGTAGGGCCGGAATGCGTAGATTTTTGGGATCATTTTTCTTCATACTGCCAGAAATATCAATCAGCAGTCGAACATCGGCTTTTTTCACGTGACTTGAATTCGAAGAATTTTGGGCAATTGAACTTAAATTGACCAAAGAGCCAAAAATTAGAATCGCGGTCTTAAAACAAAAAGACGATCCTTGGCGACGATTAGATCGATGGAATGCTTGTGGGACTTTCATTTTCACAATAACTCGYGGTTACTCAATAACTAGATTCATTAAGCATAGTTCAGTTTTTGAATTATTGCATAGTTTTCAGTARGATAGACRGACTAGTTCCCAGTAAYTARSKGTTCATTAATCACTATTTGGCRCCAATTTTWACTAATAGATGGGAAAAGTAATCATCCTCGACTAAATAGTCTTCTATATCATCCATATTAATATCTTCTTCGCTGATCACTTTATTTAAAATCGTCATATTAGCCAGCTTGGTAGAAGCATTATCCCCAACTACTAGAGGATGCCAATCGGGCAATGGTTTATCATTGGCTATTAAACGATAAGCACATGTTTCAGGGATCCAATTAAGCGTTTTTGCATTTTCTGGGGTTATTTTTATACAATCTGGCACATAATGATGTCTATTTTCGTAGACAGAGCAATGACAGGTCTCTTGATCGATATACTGACAAACAATATTGGTTAAAAAGACCTCTTCCGTTTCATCATCTTGGAGTTTATGCGCACAACATTGCCCACAACCGTCACAGAGAGACTCCCACTGTTGTTGATTCAATTCTGCAAAAGGAATAGTTTCCCAAAATCGGTCTTGTTTATCTGTTTTTGTCATCTATCAAATTTCTTAATCATTTACGATTTTTGCAGAAGCTAACTCCGAATCATTGAGAAAAACCTCAATTTTATCGCCTAATTTTAGCTCACCAACACCTTCAGGGGTTCCTGTTAAAACAACATCACCTGGATATAATGTGAAGTGCTTTGAAATGTGACTGATTAAAAATGGAATATCAAAAATGACATCTTTAGTATTACCTTTTTGACGGACACTATCATTAATCAATAATTTAAAATCAATATTCTTTAACGCGTCATTGGTATCGGAGGCTTCAGTCGCATAGCTATTTAAGCCCTTGGATGAAAACAATTCGAAATCAATAAATTCAGAAAGGGGACAAGCGCCATCAAAGCTTTTCGCTTTTTCCCAGGGCTGTCCCTTTGACTTCAATTTAGTTTGCAAATCTCTAAGGGTCAAATCAAGTCCAATACCAATCGCGGAGATCGCGCTAATGGATTGGATTTCATCAACGTCGGTCAATTTCTTGCCAATTAATATGGCAACTTCTAACTCGTGGTGACACTCACCAAAATCCGATGGGATCGCAATTTCGTTCTTTAAATCGACCAAACAATTAGTCGATTTAATAAAAAGCAAAGGCGACCTAGGAACTGGATTATTCAGTTCTTTCGCATGAGCAATATAATTACGACCAACACAGACGACTTTTGTAGTCGGCGAAGTGAATGGTTTCTTAGTCTCATTCGCATACTGAACGGTCACATAATACACGTTAGTCTTTGTCTACATCAGATGAAGATGGATCCAAGATAGGAGGATAACCAATTCTATCGGCTAAATAACCAACACCAGTCGCAAAATAATGTGAACGATTCCATCGCATAATAATGTCAAAATTCTTGTAAACCAAATAAATCCGACCTTTCGCTCCACCCGGCGCAATTAAATAAGCTTCGATATCTGCGTTAGGAAGTGCATTACCATCGCTACGTACAATTCCTTGTTTAGCCCATTGGTTAAGAGGCAGTTTATATTTTTTCCCTATCTTATAGTCTTTAAAAGGATTGTTTAATTTAACTTGGCGTCCCCAACTTTTACTTTTATCCCAACCATACTTTGCTAAATAATTTCCCATAGAGGCAAATATATCGGTTTTATCACCCCATATGTCTTTTTTACCATCGTTGTTAGCATCCACGGCATATTGTAAAAAACTGGTAGGCATAAACTGACAATTCCCCATAGCGCCCGCCCATGAACCTTTCATATCTTCTAACTGAATATGACCTTCACTTAAGATTTTTACCGAAGCCATTAGCTCTTTTCTAAAAAATTTAGCTCTTCGTCCTTCAAAGGCTAACGTGGCTAATGAACTAGGTACTGAGTAGTTCCCAGTGATCGTGCCAAAGTTAGTTTCTTTTCCCCATAGCGAAACAATATATCGAGCTTGTACRCCMGTTCTTGCTTCGGCCTTCATTAATTCATTGTAATTAAGTTTGTACTCTTTCCTTGCGCGCTTAACTTTTGACGGTGGAATAACCTTAGTTAAATATTCTTCATGGGTCATTCGGCCTTCCGGCTGACGCCTATCTAACTCAATCACTCTTGGAATAAACGTAAGATGATTAATAATCTTTTTAACTAACTCTTCACCAGCACCTTGCTTTAACATATCGCCTTTTAAATCTAATTTCCAAACATTAAATCTTTCAGTATCCGTTAATGGTGCATCCTCTCCTGTTAAAAAAGGTACATTAACTTCTTGAGAAAATATCGACGGCGAGAATAAACCCACTATAGATGCAGTCAACATTACAAATAAATAATTGAACATTTTTACTTTAACTTTCACTTTGAATCCTTGTGCTTTGATTATTTGTTAATAGGTTATTAAAAATAACGTTCGATTTATTCCAAAATTTTATTTTTTGCGCGACCGTGATTAACATCCGCTTTGTTATCATGGATTGATGGGGGCATTTGCAAAAAGTAACCTTGTTCTGTTAAGGCCTTTTTTACTTCACTTAGTTCAACTCTTGCTAATTTTTTTCTTTTTATTAAGTTCAACTGAAGAGCAAATTCTGGCATGCCAAACATCTTCATCAACTCTTCCGGAACTTTTGAAAAATCATCTTTAATATTGATATAAAGATACATTTGATCTTTCGCTTTACTTCTATATACGCTAGCTAACAAACTCATTCTCTCCGAACTTAAAATACTTTAACATCAATCTAAAACACCGTCAGAAATACATTCCTGCAATAGATTTTTTCGCCATCCCTTCCATTGTGGTGGCTTTTTACTATTGGTTATTATAGCTTGCGCTAATTTTCTAATCACCCTTTTACTCAGTAAAAATGTCGGGTTGATATCATTTTCTTTGGCAACTTCTTTCACTATTTGTTCAATACGATTGGTTTGTGCCTTCAGTCCATTTATATCTCGTGGATTTAAAACAACATCTAAAGAAGGAGAGCCATTTGACTGCCATGTTTTAACTACTTCAAGCCAAGACTCAGAATAAAGACGTAAAGAGCGAGGGTGTAAACTTTCTAATTGTCTAATTTGATTCTTACTTTCGGGCGCCATGATGGTTAACTCAACTAATTCATGGTCCTTAATAATATGATTTTTTGTTCTATCTGATTGCCTAGCGGTATTTTCTCGCCAATCAAAAAGACACTGAAATAATCCGACTTGATTTTCATTTAATCGCCAAACATCCTTTGCTTCCCTGTAATCAGAAAAACTATCACTTGATTCAATCGCATTAATACAAAGTTCTTTGCACTCTTGATCAAAAAGTTCAAAATAGTTCTTTTCTTTTAGATCCTTCGACTGTTGTAAAAACATTTCAATCAAATAAAGAACATCTTTAGATGCGTATTCTTTCTGTTGCTCCGTTAATGGTCGTTTAATCCAGTCAGACGTAGTTTCCTTTTTATCGACAGGTATCGAATAAAATGATTCAACTAATCTTGCATAGCCAATTGATAATTCATCGGTCAAAAAACTATAAGCGACTTGAGTATCAAACAGTCCTTTTAACTGGCACTTCCAACTGGTGTAAAGAACCTCTAAATCCTCTTTACAAGAATGAAAGATCTTAATAATATTAGAATTTTCCAAGACATCTTTTAATGCAGAAGGACACTCCGTTGATAAAGGATCAATTAAATATATTTTTTCACCGTCAAATATCTGCACTAAAGCAAGTCGCGCGAAAAAAGTAGTTCGGCGTTCAAACTCTGTATCAATAGCGATATATTTTTTAACCTGCCAAGTTTCAGACACTTCAGTTAAGCGTTCAAAAGAATCTATCCATTCAACATCAACAGACTTTAAATTTATTTCCGACTTCATCATCAAATTATTTAGCTCTTTTAAATTTCAATATTTTTTCTATAAATCACGCAACTCACGTCGCAATATTTTACCAACATTTGATTTAGGCAACTCATCAATGAAAGTTACAATCTTTGGAACTTTATAACCGGTTAAATTTTCTTTGCAATGAGCAATTAGTTCTTCTTTGGTTAAAGACTCATCTTTTTTAGCAACAAATATTTTAACAATTTCTCCGCTGGATTCGCTCGGAACGCCAATTGCTCCAACTTCTAATACTTTTTCATGGGAGGAAACAACCTCTTCTATTTCATTAGGATAAACATTAAATCCAGAGACTAAAATCATATCCTTTTTTCGATCAACTAATTTGAAATAGCCTTTTTCATTCATAAAGGCAACATCACCGGTGGTAAACCAACCGCCTGGCTTTAGGACTTCCTGAGTATCTTCGGGTCTATCCAAATAACCTTGCATCACTTGCGGACCTCTCACCCATAGTTCTCCCGATTCACCTTGAGCCACTTCATTTCCATCGTCATCTCTAATCGATACTTCCGTAGAACTCAAAGGCAACCCAATGCATCCATTGTAAGCTTCTAAATTGGTTGGATTCATACAAACACCAGGAGACGTTTCAGTTAAACCATAAGCTTCTAAGAGAGTCACTCCGGTTACCTCCTCCCACTTTTTTGCAACAGATTCCTGTACAGCCATTCCACCACCTAAACTAAAATTAAAATTTGAAAAATCTAGTTCAGAAAATCCAGGGGTGTTAAGTAAACCATTAAACAAAGTGTTCACACCGGTAATGGCGGTAAATGCATGCTTTGACATTTCTTTAACAAAACCTGGCATATCACGAGGATTAGTAATCAATACATTTTTCCCTCCCAATTTAATGAACATCATGCAATTAGCTGTTAATGAAAAAATATGATAAAGCGGAAGCGCGGTAATGATGATTTCTTTGCCTTCTTTAACACTACCTTTCAACCATGCATAAGACTGCTCTACATTCGCGACTATATTTTTGTGCGTTAATACGGCGCCTTTTGCAACGCCGGTCGTTCCACCGGTATATTGTAAGAAAGCAATGTCGGTGTGATGTAAATCTACAGGCTCTAAAGTTAATTCGGCACCACGTTTCATTACCTCTTTATATTTAATCGCTTTAGGAAGTGAAAATTTGGGCACCATCTTTTTAATATATTTAACTGCAAAATTAACCATCTTTGATTTAAAGGGTGATAGCGCATCACCTAGCTCAGTAACAATGACATGCTTCAATGATGTTTCTTCTATTACCGCCTCTAAAGTATCAGCAAAATTCGCAATAATAACAATCGCATCCGCTCCTGAATCGATCAATTGATGTTTTAACTCTCGTTTAGTATAGAGAGGGTTTACGTTAATAATCGTAAGACCCGCCTTCATTGCTCCAAAAATTGCAACCGGATATTGTAAAAGGTTTGGCATCATTATCGCTAAACGGTCACCATGTTTTAAACCCAATTCTTTTTGCAAATAAGCGCCAAAATCTTCTGCCTTATTTGATAATTCTTGAAAGGAATAACACTTTCCCATATTTTCCATTGCCGGATTGTTGCTATATTTTTTGACACTTTCATCAAACATTTCAACAATAGATTGATAGGTGTCTGGATTGATTTCTTTGGGTACTCCTTCAGAATAGGAATTGAGCCAAACTTTATCTTTAGCCATGATTTTTGTTGTAGAATTATCTAACGCCATTTCTTCTTGTGTTGACTTTTGCTCTGAAGCTTCCATTTAAACATCCTCTTTATTCTTGCTTGTCTATTTTTATTTATTTTAGGTCTATTTATTTTAGGTCTATTTATTTTTTTCTAAGAAACTACAAAATATTTCAGCAATTTCTTTAGGGTGCTCTAAATGTAAATGATGCCCACCTTCCATCAATCTCACTTCCAGATTCTTTACTAAAGGTTTTCTGGCTTGGATATGTTTAGCTTCCTGCAACTGAAGTAAACCTTGTTTACCCTCAATCAATAACGTAGGCGCTGTAATTTCTGGCAGTAAACATCTCAGTTGTTTCTCTGTCATTCTCATTGCAGAAGAGCTACGTAAACGAGAATCAGCTCGCCAAGTATAGCCATAGGTTTGTTTATTACTTGAGTGTTGAATAGATGTCAGCGCTCTTTCAACTAACGGCTTAATTAATTCTGGGGAGATTTTAGAAACCTCGGCGCGCGCGTCTAGTGCAAGATTAAAAGACTCATAAAAAGGTTTTCTTTTGTCTTTTAGCGCTCGTCTTTGAACAATTGAATTCTTTAGGGTTTCCGGGAAATTCTCCTCTTTAGTGGTAACTGGACCTAATGCCTCAATAAGTAATAACGATTTAACTCTTTTAGGTTGAACAGAAGCATAAATAGAAACTAATGCACCTCCCATAGAATGACCAAGTAAATTGGCTTGTTTCACTCCAAAATGCTCAATCAAGTCATCAATTAAATAGACGCCATCAATAAAATGATAAGTTTTATCTTGTTTAATATGAGCAGAGTGTCCATGCCCGGGAGAATCCACTGCAATAAAGCGAATATTAGGCATATGTTTGGCTAGCGTTTCGAAGGTAGCTAAATTATCAAGCCAACCATGCAAAGCAAAAACAAGCGTTTCGCCATCAGGGTTCCATTCAGCTAAACGACAGTCATTGCCTGCGAGGGTAAGGTTATATTCAATCATAACCTCAATTATATTCCATCTAATTAGTAACTAACACCTAATTGGACTCATATTAGTTGATTAAATATAGTTTAATCGTGTGGTGAGGATTGTACTTTTTTAATCGCTTTTAAAACTTGTCTTTTGGCATATTTGGCAAGATCTTTAACTTCTTCTTGCAAATGTGCACCTGGATTTTGTTTTTCTAAAAAATTACATACATATTTAGCAGGCATATTGTTGAGTGCGATAGCCGCAATATCTTGAACTGAAACTTCGGAAGTGGGTACGTCGACCTCATTTCCTTCGATTAAAAGATGTATTTGCTCAAAAACGACTTCTTCCGCTAAGTTATCTAAATCGTCATGGTAATACATTTCTTTATACATATTATTGCTCCTCGCAGTGTTTAATCTGATTTTAAACCTACAGTTCTAAGTTAAGTTTGGTCTTAATACACAACCAACCTAAATAGTTTAGTTCATAATCTGCTATTTAGCCGAATATTGCTGTAAAATTAACTAATTAAAGACCCTATTACTCACTCTAAATAAATGAACTCTAATTACCAAGTTATTATCATTGGCGCAGGCGCCGCTGGTCTTTTTTGTGCGATAAATGCAGCAAAGCGAGGGCGCAAGGTTTTAGTTGTCGATCATGCCAATAAACTAGGCAAGAAAATCTTAATGTCTGGCGGCGGACGCTGTAATTTCACTAACTATTCGATAGAACCGGATAACTACATCAGTGGAAATGACCATTTTTGTAAGTCTGCTTTATCACGGTTTAATCAATGGCAATTTATTGAATTAGTTGAGAAATATCAAATAAAGTACTTTGATAAAGGCCAAGGCGAGCTATTTTGCGAGAAGTCCTCCAAAGAAATCAGGGATATGTTAGTTGAGGAATGTCAAAAACACCATGTCAGAATACAGTTAAAAACGRGTATYCTTTCAATTGTAAAAAAAGAGTCAGCAAGTAATGAAGCTGATAGTTTTATAGTTAAAACGCTGAGTAATACGACTAAAGGCATGAAAAACGATGATTCTGAGGAAACTAACTATCATTGCGAATCATTGGTGATCGCAACGGGTGGATTATCAATCCCAACTTTAGGCGCAACAGGATTTGGTTATCAGATCGCCGAACAGTTTAATCACCAAATCAAACCAACAAGAGCTGGTCTCTCTCCCCTGATATTTGATAAAAAATGGTTATCAAAAACAGAAAGTCTGCCTGGAAATTCGACAAAGATTAAAGTCACCTGTAACAATCGAGAGTTTAAAGATGCCGTTTTATTCACACACAAAGGCTTAAGTGGTCCGTCTATATTGCAGATTTCAAATTATTGGAATAAAGGCGATCCGATCATTATTAACTGGTTACCCGATTTGGATATTTCATCTTGGTTTAACGAAGCTAGAAAAAATCGTCCCGATATAATGCTTAAAACATTACTGTCTTCTGAGTTGAGTCAATCTCTTGCGGAATTTCTTTGTTCAGAGTTTTTATCTCGGCAAGCTAATAAAAATCTGCAAAATGCAAAGCTTAAACAATTTGACCATGCCGATATTGAAAGTCTAAATGCGTGTTTATCGGAATGGAAAACCTACCCAAAAGACTATGAAGGCTACAAAGTAGCTGAAGTTACCGTTGGCGGAGTTGATACAGATGAGATCTCTTCAAAAACTATGGAGTCAACCAATCAGAAAGGGCTTTATTTTGTTGGAGAGGTTCTAGATGTAACGGGACAGTTAGGGGGATATAATTTTCAATGGGCTTGGGCATCTGGAGCGGCTGCAGCGGAATTTGTTTGATTAACTAAGTCTTAACCGAAGAGAAAATCTTATATCCAACAAAACATCCGCTTAATATCAAAACAATTCCTACCATTGTACTTTTCAATATCAAAAATCCAATTCCAAAATTTAAAGCGAAAAAAGCAATTAAACCGAGCGCTGACAACTTCAATCCATTGGATAAAAAATTATGTGGCTCAATATCAGTTTGTTGATAAACATCCTTCCATCCCCAATAACCCGGTTTTACTAATTTAACAAAATCTATCAGCACTTCCCTTTTAACCGGTTTGGTTAATAATGTTACTGTGATCCAAACCGCCGTTGAGATTGACACCGTCACCAATAACTTTTGGGAATACAACCAATCGGGATAATAATAGTGAATATAGCTTGCCGTAACTCCTGAAGCTATCATTCCTGAAAATTCTGTCCAAGCATTGACCCTCCACCAAAACCAACGGATCACCCATGTAAGCCCCGCTCCGCTTGCAAACGTTAATAGAAATTTCCATGCGCCGGCAACCGAATCCAAATTTTTTGAAATAATCACAGCGAGTAAAAGTAGTACCGCCATAGATAATCGTGATATCAGTATGTAATGTTTTGCCGTTTGTTCTTTCACCAAAAAACGTTTGTAAATATCATTAACAACATAGGAAGCACCGAGATTTAAATGTGTATCGATCGTTGACATGAACGCACCGATTAACCCAACCACCACTAATCCTAAAAGACCATGGGGTAAAACTTCCACCATCATTCTTGGATAAATCATTTCTGTATCACTGATCCCTTGAAAAACGATGACTCCACAAAGCGCAGTAATAATCCAAGGCCATATCTGAAAAACGTAAGTTAAAACGGTGAAAAGAGCACTTCCTTTAAACGCTTCATTTTCATTCTTAGCCGAAAGTAATCTTTGAATATGCTTTCCACCGCCATCCGAATATTTGTGCGCCCACCATTGCACTAATATATAAACTAAAAATACGGAAAGCGGTAAAAGTGAATTATCTTCAAAACTAGGAAGAAAATTAATGAAATTGGGACCTGCGCTGGAACTTCCTTCTAGCTTTATAATTAAAGAATCAATGCCTCCAACATATTGAACTGAGAAGTAAGCTAATAATATTGAGCCAATTAAAGCGACAAAATATTGTAGAAAATCAGTAATGACAACACCGTAAAAACCCGATGCGGTTGAATAAATGAAAACTAATAAAATCGTTGGCCATAAAATATAATCAATATCGATGGTTGTAATTCCTGCCATAACTTTTGACAGTGACAAAAATACCCAACCCATAATGAAAACATTAAATAGCACACCAAAATAGAGACCTTTAAACAAACGTAATGCTTTGGCACTTTGACCAGAATACCGTTCTTCGATAATTTGAGCATCTGTAATAACTTCCGAGCGACGCCAGAGTTTAGAAAAGAAAAAGGTGACCATTATTGCTGAAATTGCACTCGACCACATAAACCAAACACCACCGATCCCTTCTGATGCAACAAATTTTGTAACGGCAATTGGTGTATCAATTGAAAAATTGGTGGCAGCCATTGAAACGCCTAAAAGCCACCAAGGCATTGTTCGGCCACCTATAAAAAAATCCTCAACTGAATTTGATGCTTTTTTAGTAAAATATATACCTAGAAAAAAGATAATGACTAAATAAATAAGTATGATTGAGTAATCAAGATTATTTAGATAACTCATGAGTTTAATTCGCTCTCATGAGTTTGTTTGAAATTAACAGCGGGTATTTTTTTATCAGCAATTTTTTAAACAGCGACGTCTTCAATCGAATTTAAATTCATCATTTTTGATAATAATGAACCGATAGAATCTCGCATATTTCTACGATCGACGATCATATCAATCGCGCCACTTTGCAATAAAAACTCGCTACGTTGAAATCCTTCAGGAAGAGTCTCTCTAACCGTTTGTTCAATAACGCGAGGTCCTGCAAAGCCGATTAGCGCATTTGGCTCGCCGATATTAACATCACCTAACATTGCTAAACTTGCCGAAACGCCTCCCATCGTGGGATCTGTCAAAACAGATATATAAGGTAATCCTTTTTGCGATAATTTAGCCAAAGCTGCGCTTGTTTTTGCCATTTGAAATAGAGAGGTCAAGGCTTCTTGCATTCTAGCTCCTCCACTAGTCGAAAAACAAACAAGGGGTTTATTATCCGCGATACACTGATTAACCGCTCTTACAAACTTCTCACCTACTACAGATGCCATTGAACCAGCCATAAATTTAAACTCAAAAGCACAAGCGACTATTGGCATGCCTTTAAGTTTTCCATCTAAAACGATTAAAGCATCTTTTTCGCCACTAGCTTTTTGAGCTGCTACAATTCTATCTTTATAACGCTTAGAATCTTTAAATTTAAGGATGTCTCTTGGTTCCAAATTTGGTGCAATTTCAGTTTGATTCTCGCCATCAAGGAATCTTTCCAACCTTTTTCTCGCGCTAATTCGCATATGAAAGGAACATTTGTGACAAACTTCTAAACTACGCTCTAGTTCTGCCTTATAGATAGCTGCGTCGCAATTTTTACATTTTGCCCATACGCCTTCAGGAACGGATTTTTTGCGCTCGGAAACCGTGGTATTTCTTTTAGGTATTATTCTTTCAAACCAACTCATACTAAGCCTATAGACAGAAGTTTTTTACATAATGTGCAGTATTTTAGCATTATTTATTAGAAGGTAAATGATTAATAACCTAGTCATAGCAATTTAACAACTGGTCATAGCTGTTAAAAGGAAATGCTAGTAAAAACTTAAGCTTTTCACCCCCTCCCTCGACGGGAGGAGGTTAGGGGGAGGGTGAGATCTCAATATTTTATATATCGGTTAAACCATGCAATCGATTTGTTGACAGCCAATCAATCAAGATCTTCCCTACTTTCTCCCATTGTCGAACA
>NVTT01000026.1 GCA_002401655.1 Gammaproteobacteria bacterium
CCATTGCCTTGCCCATTTTAAATCTTTTAAATTAATTCTTCCGTAGCTATCATTATTAAAAAAAATATTAGCTCCTAAATCATCAACATATATAACAATTGCGACTTTCCAATTTGGAAATGCTTCAGGAATAGAAATATTTGCTATATCTTTACAGTCCGTTGATACAACGACTGTATCGATAATATCACTTTCAAGTGCCGCTTCTATCGTCCATGTAATAAGTGGCTTTTCACCTAATGGTAAAATATTTTTTTGAGGTAAACGTTTACTCCCTCCACGTGCAGGAATTAGAGCTAAGACCCTTTTATCGTTTAACATAAATAGTTATAAACCCACAATATTTCAAAAACAATCATTACAAACTTAAATTACCAATATCTAATTGTGCTCTGTGGTAGTCGTCGGTTTGACCAATATCTAACCAATAATCATGAAAGGTATAATGGTTTACATTTTCATTTTCGCCTAGCTTTTCTTCTAACAAACTTGGCATATCAATGTAGACATTTTTTTCAACCGAATGAATAAGTGACGGCTCCAAAACATAAATACCTGCATTAACTGAATAGCGATGTGTCGGTTTTTCGACCATTTTTTTTATGCTTATTCCTTCACTTTCGATAACGCCATAGGGAATTTTATATTCGTATTCCCTCACGCACATAGTTGCGCAAGCTTTGTTATTTGAATGAAACTCTAATAGCTTGGAAAAATCTAGCGTAGTTAATATATCACCGTTAATTAAAATAGTTGGTAGTTCGATTAACTCGCTTGGCAACAAACCCAACGCGCCACCAGTACCGAGCGGTTTATCTTCATTTATGTAAGTGATATTAATTCCTAACGAAGAGCCATCTCCAAAATAATTTGTTATTACTTCAGGCAAATAGTGAGTAGAAATATAGAAATTTTGAAAACCCGCGCGCCTAAAACGTAACAGGAGTGTTTCTAAAATAGGTTTGTCCCCAACCTTCAACATAGGTTTCGGGCAATGGTCGGTTAATGGTTTCAACCTTGTTCCAAAACCGCCAGCCATGATGAAAATGGGGTTTTCATATTGGGCATGTTGAATTAAATCTTTAAGAGTAGCCAATCCAACAACATGCTTATCCTTCATCAACGGGATTGCTAAGATCCCTTTATTTTCCATTACGCTTAACACTTCTGATTTACTTGTGTTCACCGGTAGAGTAATAGGCGATGTGAACATCACTTCAGAAATTTCTGCACTTAATGCTTTATCATCAATGAGTGCTCGACGAATATCGCCGTCGGTCACTGTACCCAATAGTTTCTGTTGATTATCTATGACGATTGCCAACTGCAATGCTTCTCTATCGATGACTTTGAGGACTTCTAGAATTGTGCTGTTAGGTGAAACTAATATGCTTTTCCAATTATTGTTCATTTTACTTCAAAGCCTTTTTAGTCGCTCTTGCGGGATAGAGTATTTCATTATCATCAACATTTTTTGTGACTGTTGCACCAGCACCAATAACACTGTTATTACCTATTTGAATCGATTGTATTACCGAAGCACCAGTTCCAAAATGAACATTGTTTTTCGATTCGACTTCACCACTTAAAGTCACTCCCGGCGCAAGATGATTATTACTACCAATAATACAATTATGTTCAACAATGACTCCTGTATTAATAATAGTATTCTCTCCAATAACTGCGCCTGCCTGAATAATTGCACCTTGCATAACTTGCACGCCACTGGCCAAAATAGCGTGCGGAGACACTATCGCGCTTGATGCAATGACACTTTCAAACGAGTAACCTAAACTAATAAATTTTTTGTACACGTCAAATCTGAGCGAATTACCTGGAATCGATCCAATTCCATTGATTAGTAAGATCTCTTCAGTTTTGAAAGAGAGTAAATCGGAATCTTGGTAGCATGGTATGTTTTCTAGGGATTTACGTAAGCTTTTTAAACCGGGTCCAGCAATGCCAGCAATAGCGATTTGTTGCTGTAAAAGTATATCGACCAACACGCTTGCATGACCGCCTGATCCCAAAATAAATATTTTTTTATTCAAGGATAAGATCTCCTTCTTTGTACTCTTTTGTAGCCATTTTGCCTAGAATATTCCAATACTGGCTAGGATCTATTCCATTGCCAGGTCGTTTTATTTCTAAACTCTGATCTGTAAATAGTTCACCAATACTAATATTTTTTGCTGCCACTAGACTTTTTCTAGCGACTAATTTATTTTTTATTTCYGACGGTCTAGGAGCTTTCACACCGTCACCCAACGCTACCTCGACATTTCTTATTGCCGTAATCATTTCAGCTAACTCGTCAGGTTCAAGTGATGCTTTATGATCGGGACCCTCCATTTTATTATCCAAGGTGAAATGTTTTTCAATGATACATGCGCCACGCGCAACCGCAGCCACAGGAATGGTGATCCCCTGACTATGATCCGAGTAACCCGCTGGTAAATTAAATGCTGTCCGTAAGGTGTCCATTGCCTTCAAATTAATATCTTGCATAGGAGCAGGGTATTCAGTTGTGCAGTGTAGAATCGTAACTTTTGACTGTAGTGCAAGTTGACCTTCTTTAGAATAATAAGCTGATTGAAACGCTTCGATGCTTGCCTCTGTATTTTCCATTGCGGTATAACCGAATGCAATCACACCCAAAGCCATTTCAATTTCCGCTAGAGTTGCCATTCCCGTCGATAAAATTAAATCACAACCACTTTTTGAATGCGCCAAAACTAAGGGTAAATTAGTTAGCTCTCCTGAGGGTATTTTAAGTCGGGTTAAACCCAGATCATTGATTAGAAAAGAAAGACTTTCCATATCAAATGCCGTTGATAAAAATTCAATACCTAATTTATTGCAGTATTTAATTAACTTATGATGCACCTCAAAACTCAACTCCAGTCGACTCAACATTGATAACTGAGTTTCCACTTTTTTACTATTCTCGATTTGATATTCAGCTTGTGGTGCTGTTTTGGTGACTAATTTATTCGCTTTGAAAGTTTGAAACTTTACAATATCAGCACCGGCTTTATAAGCAACATCCACTAGCGCAAAAGCTAATGCCTCATCACCATTATGATTAACGCCCGCTTCAGCAATTATGAGTGTCATAACGACTCCATGTTTAAATTGTAGAAAGTTTTTACGTTGTCAATATCTGAAGTCTTTATAAAATTGATGATTTGGCTGGTAGCATCACCTTGCCCATATGGATTGGTAATTTCTTCATCATTCATTTTATAGGACTTATCAATCGCACATTTAATTGAACTAACAATTGAAGGTTTATTTGGCTCGCAATGAATAACGCTTTTTGCCGCCAGACGACCTTTTTGCCGAGCACCAATATTAACGCTTCCAACATCAAAGGAAGGCACTTCGATAATACCACTCGACGAATTTCCGACCACCGTAGCTGCATGCTTTATCGCGCTTAAATATCGAATTTGACCTAACGATGTTATAGCCAAAACACGGTTTCTATTTTGTTTTGCATACTCTTCTAAAAGAGGAATAATTTTTCGTCCACCATTATCAGCATTTGGATAAGTTAGAATAACTTGGAATTCGGGGAATTCGTCTAAACTATTAAGTAATGCTTCGAATGTTTCTGTCGGAGATTCATCTGCCAGCGTAACGGGATGATAGGTTACAACTAAATAAGGTCTATCTATTGTAAATTTTAGAGAATCGGATAGTTCATCAACGCTCATCAATTGGCTACGTTTTAAATGATCGAGGCCAATTGCCCCAACATTTTTTACTCTGTCTGGCATTTCGCCTAGTTGAATAACTCTATTACGATATTCCTCAGTTGAGGTGCAATGAAGAGCACTTAACTTGCTAATAGCATGGCGAAAAGCATCATCATATGCACCTTCCGTTATTTCACCACCATGTAAATGAATAACAGGTATGCCTAAAATCATCGCCGTTTGAGCGATAGCTAAAGCCTCAAAGCGATCGCCCAAAATAACGATCATATCTGGTTTCATACGATCTAATGCATCAGTGAAACCTAAAATAGCGAGGCCCAAACTTTTACTTACACCGACGGCTGTATCAGATGAAAGTAACATTTCAACTTTTTCATTTATTTTAAAACCATCTGCTTCGATTTGTTTATAGGTATTACCAAATTCAGGTGATAGGTGCGTGCCAGAAACAAGCAATTGCAACTCCAATTCTGAGTCATTTTGAATGTCATTGATTAGCCAATAAAGTAATCCATACTCCGCACGAGATCCGGTAAAAATAGCGATTTTTTTATTCATTATCTTATCTACCTATCCTTACTGATCTTTATCCATCACTGGAGAACTAGGAATATTGACCAAACGTGATTCAATCCATTCCGAATTAGTTAGTTGACCTTTTTTTGAATCCTTATACATAGGCAACCGATGCATCAACTTCCATATTGGTCGAGTCATGACACCTTGTTCATTGGTTTTTTGAATAAGCGTTTCTCGGCTATCATAATCTGGACAAATAATGGCATTTAGCCAATAATTTGATTGAGCATAATCAGGCTCTTTAACAAAATGAAAATCAGAACCTTTAAAGAAATCATTATAACCTAAAGCAAGTTTTCTTTTATTGATCAAAAAATCAATTAACACTTCCATTTGCGCACAACCTAGCGCAGCATTTAAATTGGGTAAACGATAATTGAAACCCGCCTCATCATGAAAAAATTCGTAAGCGTGAGGCACTTTGGCTGTGGTTGTAATATGTTTAGTTCGAACACCACTCTCAAGACTTTTACATAAAACCATTCCACCACCACCGGTTGTAATAATTTTATTACCATTAAAACTAAGCGCTGCAAAATCTCCAAATGTTCCCGTATGTTTTCCTTTATAAAAGGAACCAAGACTTTCAGCAGCATCTTCTACCAAAGCGATATTCCATTGCTTGCAAACAGACATCAATTCATCTAATTCAACCGGATGTCCAAACGTATGCATGGGTACTACCGCACGATAAATCTGACCAGTATTTTTATCTTCACACAATCCATCATTATTTATCACCGCAGACTCTACTAAATATTCACTTAATGCTTTAGGACACAAGCCTAGACTAACTTTAGAGACATCAACAAAAACAGCCTCCGCACCCATATGATAAAGCGCATTGCAGGTTGCAACAAAAGTAAGCGCCTGAGTGATGACTAAATCATTTTGTTTTACTCCAGCCATATAAAGGGCGATATGCAAAGCTGCAGTACCATTAACTGTAGCAATTGCCCTACCCGTTCCCGTGTACTCTTCTATTTTATCTTCAAATTCATCAACGTATTTACCAACACTCGAAACAAAAGTGCTTTCAATCGTATTGCTAACATATTCTTTTTCATTACCACTAAAAGTAGGAGCGTGAAGCGGTATAAACTCTTTCGTTTGATAAATATCTCTAATATATTGTGTTAATTTTTTATGCATAATTCGTTCTTAAGTTCAGTATTTAATTTTTAATTTCTAACATAATCATTAATGATTACATTTTACTATCTAAATATTTGCCTGTTTCTTTATGGGCGAAGTCTGGTATCATTTTAAAAAACTGTTGAAGGATTTCTTCCTTAGTCCAACTTCGACTTTCTTTTAATTTACGAATTGTTTGTTCAAAACCCGTTATCAAATCTGAATTATAAGATGCATCATTTTTAATAATACCCAAATTATTAAAACGCTCCATATCTAAAGTTTCTTTTTCCGTAAAAAACTCTTCAAAATTCTTTTCACCGGTTGTATCACTTTTAGTGAAATAGCAGGGCCAATGGCCTTTGTCAGGCAAACTCTTCGATAGTTCACGCGCTTCTTCTTCTGAAACACATAAGTGAGGTTTATAGCCTAATTCTTCTAAGTATTTAATCGCTATTTCTGCAAAAGTAATTAAATGTAAGGATTCACTTAATTTCGGAAAAAATATATCTCTATTTTCACCAAAAATACAAGACATCAAACATAATTCACCTGATTCCTGTGGAGTCACAAAATACCGTTTTATATCATTTGGGGCAACGATTGGTTGACGTTTTTGAATTCTTTGATTAAAGCTATGTAACAACGAGCCATCTGAAAAAGCCACATTAGCAAATCGAGCAGTTGATATTGAAATCTCCTCGCTGCGGCGCATTAAAAACATTTCCATAATATTTTTTGACGCGCCCATCATGTTAACGGGGTTTGCAGCTTTGTCAGTTGATACACAAAAATATTTTTTTGCTTTATTCTCAATCGATTGTAAAATMGTTTTATCWGTATTGAGTATATTAACGTCAATCATTCGCATCAAAGTAAAAGGATCTTTCTCACTGCGAACATGCTTTAAAGCTGACAAGTTAAGAACATAATCATATTTTCCATCCGACTTTATAAATGCATCGTATTCAATCGATCCAATGTCAAGCGCAAAAGTCTGAAAGTCTCCATCTATATAACCATAAGAACTTCGAATATCTCTGACCAATTCAACCATATTGTTTTCACTAATATCAACGACATGCAATTTTAGCGGTGCACGCTTAAATATTTCTTTAGTAACGGCTTGACCAATAGTTCCTGCGCCACCTAAAACTAAAAACGTTGATGAAGTAATAATTTTTTTTAGTTTGTTTTCATGGGAACCAACATCGTCGACAAACAAGGTTTTTTCTCGGCCGATTAGTGATAAAATAWTAGACATATTTAATTAATCCCTAGCAATTAAGCCCTTCTAAAAAATTAGCTAAATAACCCATAACTACCAATCGTCATTCATATTAACTAGAGGCACGTTAATTTTTGTATAAAGCTTTTTTAATTCCTTATGTAACTCTTCTCTACTTTTATCAATAATTTTTACAGCTCTTATTTTCATTTCTGGCTTTAGCCATCGAGCAGTAAATACCGCAGTAGATGCGTCGCCAATTAAAGTGCAATCATCTGGCAATAATGGCAACAACATCTCAAACCCTAATTTGTTACCTATATGCATACAATTAGGAAAGTCGTTTTCTAACTCAGCAATTTTTTCGCTTCTCGGATGCGCTTTTATCGCAATATGTTTTTCATCTGTTAGTTGTTTAGCTTTTTTAATTACGTTAACAATATGCTGATACCCATTAGGATAGAAACTTTCATGGGTGATCACTACTAATACTTTTATATTCTCTATTTTATTCGCATCCACATCATATTGTTCTAACTGTTTTAAACAAAAATCTCTAAATTTTTCCGTTTTAAAAATATCGTAGTTAATGCTTTTTATTGGTTTATTTTTAACTGAAAAATGTACGAGCTTTGGAAAAGCAGCATATAGTGTGTCGATCCATGCCGACCCACCACTAGTATTAGGATGTTTCCACCAACGACCGTAGACGACTTTTTTAATCAAGGGCTCAATATATTTATGAACAATAGAATTCATAGACTTATGGCCTAGGTAAGTCGCCATACCGTCATCCATATAAATACCAGTAACATTATCTCTATATTTATTGGCGATATGCATTGCAAACTGGAATTCTATTCTTCGGTCATTGCCGGTATATATTCTGTCGGCAGGTTCTTTTTCTAATAAGGGTTTAATAATACCAAAACGATATTTACGCTCATCATGTTTACTTCTAAACGGCATGTCATCATTAGTTCTTTCAAAAGAGATAGATTCAGAAAATATATTTTCTGCACTCTTCATGGCTTTTATGAAGGTATTGCTTACAACCTTTATATTAGTGATTTTGGGAATAATGATAGCGACGTTTTTATCATTGCTATTTTCAATCGATAAATTGCAAGCGAGAAACAAATGAAAAGGTGAGGATATAAAATAATAGTTAGTCATATTTTTATTTTGAAGGCTCTCTAACCTTCGCTTGTATATGTCGAATTTTACTTCGAAATTTCGTCCAAATAGAACCCTTTTTATAGCGTCCTTTTTGTACATGCCTAATTTGATAGCATCCTATAATTTCTAATCCTTTTCCGTGTGTGCCTAACACCCATCTATAAGCTCTGTCATCATAACATTTACACCAAGTTGGAGAAGGTGTTTGATATATAGATAGTGTAGAACAATAACCGCCAGCTCTAGCAACATCTCCATGAACTATTTGGTATTCTCCTTTGGCGCGTTCTCTATACAGGGTTAAAAACTCCTCTGACTCTATATCTACCAGTTGAGGCTCTCTTCCTTTTTGCAACATAGGGTCATTTTGAGCCAGCATTGGAGTAGCGCGTTCAGAAAGAGGAAAAACTAAGGTATCGGTTCTGCCTTGTAATTGCTCAGCGGTAGAATCCAAACATCCCTTATGAAAKATAATATCGCAATCTGTAAACCAAACCCAATCAGCTTTAGTTGCRAGCGCYGCTTTATTTCGTCCAATACCACGTCTAAAAAGCTCATCTTTCGGCAAYGCTTGCCAATTCCAAACGACATTATCAACTTTCTTTTTTTCAAAGAAATTAAGTAACTCTTGAGTGTCGGTATCTTCTTTTGAATAAAACACGGTTACAGTGACGGTTAACTTAGTAGGAGGATAATTCACAAATGAGCTTAACTGATAAGCCAGCATATTCGAATACATCCAACAGTGACTAATAATTTCTAGATCAAAATGTCCATCTACCCTTGTACGATTCTGTTCCGACGGTAATTTAGGCGCAAACCAGCTAACCGGTACAAAACCACTAGCGGCTAACCTGAAAAAATATGCCAAAGCAGGGTCATACCACTTTTGCGGATAGATTTTAGGCGTTAATTTTGCTACTTGCTGAGTGGTCATTTAATGAAATTTATTAGATTACAGATAATACCGAATAATAACACAAATATTCAACATTAAGAGTCTCCCATACGTTTGTATGACTAGGATAATACAAAAATTGAGTAAGATAAATTATTATTGAATAGCCCAATTTTATGAAAAAATAGCATTATAGAGATAACAACCTTTATTCAATTTTAAGCAGATTTTTAATATCGGTTAATGCTATTGTCAGTGCAACGCATTCATTAGGCGATTTTACACCGATATCTGTTTGCTCATTTGATTTTAGCGATTTAAGCAACTCTTTTGCACCACTAATTAAACTAGTTTTATTGCAATCTTTAGGGATAATTCCACTAATATGCGAACAAGATTCTATCYTTTTACACTGATCTTTCGATACCGCCGTTACTACACAATTAACCTTAAGTTCTATCGCCTGTAAAAATGTATCACCTCCAGATAGAACGGCTCCTACGGAAGATAAAAGTAATCCAATGAATAAGTGGTTATCCATTTCTTGAATACAGACTATTTTTGATTGATATTCTACCGCTTCTGTTTGGCTTTTCGTAAGTACTGTAGGTAATTTCTTTGGATAATTTGTACCAAAGACAATGACGCATTTTATCCCTACACTGCTACTAATTTCCTTAGCCACTTTAAGGAATATATCGCTGGCTAACTCCCCCGCGACTAAATGTCCACCAGAACCGGCATTAAATATTAAGAATTTGTTCTTTTTCAGTTGGTATTGCTGCAAAAGAACATTCATTTCATTTGTCTTTGGTAACTTGAAAATTGGACCAATAACCTGAGGCTCGGACTGATTTAAYAARCRAAGTTTAAATTTTTGAATCCAACTTAATGGTTTAATCGATGCCAATGATTGAGCAACCCACTGCCTATCACTATTCAGTAAACGGGTTATCCCTAATCCTCTCGCTCTCTTTTTTTCATGCTGAGAAATAAAAATGACTTTAGCGCCAGATTTTTTCGCATATTTAAAATGACTTGCTCGACCCGCACAATCAAAAAGAACTAGGTCAGGTGAAACACTATCAATAACAGATTTCACTTTGACAGTATCTTTAGTCGCAGAACCTTCACTCAAGTGGACTTCAAAAGGGCACGCTTGACTACACTTAGCGTGTTTATTTAATAGAAAATGGATTTGAATTTCTGGAAATTGTCGATTTAGCTCATCTGCGATAATTAGAGAGCGAGAATATTCACCAATTCCTGAAGTAGATGAAACCGGAATAAATAAAACAACAGATCTTTTAATGTTCAACTTAAGCTATTCATCTAAGTAGATTCATTAGCCAAAACCTTCTATCGGTTGAAATAATGCCTGCCAATCATCGCCACTCAAGTCAACATTACTTAAATCTTCTTGATTATATAAACCTTGCGCAAGATCATTTTTTTGTTTTTGCATTTGTTGAATTTTCTCTTCTACTGTACCTTGGGTAATAAGTTTATAAACAAATACCGGTTTGTCTTGGCCAATGCGATAAGCTCGGTCATTTGCCTGCTGTTCGGCCGCTGGGTTCCACCAGGGGTCATAGTGTATTACGGTGTCAGCAGCGGTTAAGTTTAAACCGACACCGCCGGCTTTTAAACTAATCAAAAAAACGGGGATCTTACCACCTTGAAATTGCTGAACTAGTGCTCCACGATGTTTACTTTTACCCGTTAACATTAAAAATGGAATTTCCATTTCTTTCAACTCTTCCGCCAAAATATCTAACATCGTAGTAAACGAAGAGAACAATAAAATTATTCGACCTTGATTAACCATGCTCGGTAATTTATCTCTTAGCCATCTCACCTTCGCAGATGAATTCATATTTTGAGCTGATTCAAGTTTAATTAAATTAGTATGACAACAAACCTGTCTTAACTTCAGCAATGCATTACCAATTAGAAATTGATTTCGATGTTTTGTTTCTAACGTCATCGCTTTTTGAACTTGTTCAAACATAGCCGTTCTCACGGTTTCATATAAATCCGCTTGACCTTCCTCTAAAGGAATCAATACTTTCATTTCTGTTTTACTGGGTAACTCTTTTGCGACTTCATTTTTTGTTCGTCTTAACATTAACGGTGCTATACGTTTTGCCAATAAAGACTGTCGATAATAGTCTTGATTTTTCTCAATGGGCTGTCTGTATAACTGATTAAACTGATATTCGCTTCCTAAAAATTCTGGCATTAAAAATTCGAAAAGTGACCAAAGCTCACCTAAATGATTTTCCATCGGTGTTCCAGTCATACATAGGCGATTAGTTGAACGCAACTCTTTAACAATCGTGGTGATTTTACTGCGTGTATTTTTTATCACTTGAGCTTCATCTAATATCACTATGTGGAAGTGATTATTAAGTAATTTATTAATATCGCGAAGAACCAAACCATAGCTTGTAATAATGAGATCATATTGTTGGATTTGAGGAAAAAGTTTGTGCCGATCACTTCCTGTTAATAACAGCACTTTTAATGATGGCGAAAATTTATGGCATTCCTGCAACCAGTTAGTTGTTACACTTTTCGGCGCGATCACCATACATGGAGAGGTCAGACGACCTTCTTTTTTTTCTAATAATATATGTGCAAGTGCCTGAAGCGTTTTACCTAAGCCCATATCATCGGCAAGAATTCCACAAAGCCGATGGTGTCTTAGAAATTGTAACCAAGCCACTCCCGTTTTTTGATAGTCCCTTAATTTTGCTTTTAGAGTCCTAGGAATTTTTACGGGCTGAACACCAGTTTCCACATCCATCGCTTTGGCTTTTTCTGCCAATATTTTCCCATTGAGCCAATCAATTTTAAGTGAGTCCTGTTCAGTAGATGCAACATCATTTGAAGATGATTTACTTGAACTTGTGCTAATCTCTGAGTTGGAATTTTCTTTTAATTTAGTTTTATTTTCTAAATTCAAGGAACTCTGCTGTGATACCAAAGGCATTAAACGACTAACTTGATTGGCTGTAAATCTTAATTTACTCTCTTCCGTCAAACTCTTTTGATCGTTCAGTTCCACAAAAGAAGAAAAGATACGATTAATTCGATTTCGCTCAATCGCTAAGGTTTCACCACTTTCTAACTTGATATTAATGTGACTGGCTAGGTTCTCTTTTTGATTTTCTTTTTTATCTGAATCGCTTAATGTGTCTAAAGAAAGCTCTCCACGCTGAATCAAAGATACAATATATGGCATTAAATTAACTTGACGATCATCAACTTTAACGCCTACTTCTAAATCAAACCAATCAAAAYTTCTATCGGCAATATCTCCGTCTTTCAAATTTCTGTCTACAACCAGCAGATCTTCTTTGGGTAATAAATCTAACTGCCCATTTGTGCTTGATACAACCTGATTCTTTGCGCCAAATCTAGCGGAACGATTAATTTGCCTTGTCGGTTGCACTTGGTGATAACCTTGCCTAATATCAACATACCAATCAAGATTTTCAATTCTATTAAGCCTAAACCCCTTATCAATCGTAATTAACCAGCCTAATTCTTTAAGGCCAACTAAAATAGGTAACATATGGCTTAAATGAGATTCAAACACCCGATCGCCAAAATGAAACTGTTCCACAATAGGCAATTCATAACAGGAATCTAATACTGAAAGGTTTTCTATTTGCAAAAGGAAATCAGACAAAACCGTAGTAAATCGGCTATTAACTTCTCGCTCTAAAATTAATGGCAAAATATTTTTGAGTGATATTTTCTTACCGTTAATATAAAAAACTAGTTTAGCCACATCAACTTGATAAATTTGATGTTTTCTCCACCCTAAACCCACTTCTTGACTAGTAATTTCTAAGCTAGGCTGAACTTTAAAATCATTGGTTTTAGATAATTGATAGAATAGTTTTTTACTTTTATCTGAAGCCTCTTTAAAATATTCTAGAATGACGTTATGTTTTAGATCCAGAAGGTAATTTTCAGATAAATGTTCAAAACCACTTTCTTGTTGAATTTCTTCAACTTGTTTTTCATCAACACCGCGCCAAAAATTTTTATTTCTAGAAGATAAAGTTAAGGGATTTCTATGGGGTGATTGCCAAAAAAAACGATGAGTTTTAACTAATGATTTAACTAATCGATTTGATTTTAAATCAGAAACAAAGGTAAATTGGTTGTTAACTATTTTTCTACTATCAATTTTTTTTCTTATCAAAAATAATATTTGCTTATCTAGTAAGCTAAAATACTTGGTGTTTTTCTCTTTATCTAATTCTGCGTCAATGGCACTTGCAATACATATTTCAGATTTGACTTGATAGTCACCCTGCTTAGTCAAATAAGACTTATGCAATCTCACTGCCCAACCACCATCAACTTTATTAAGTAAATAAATCACTCGATGTCTTGCCATTTTTGAGAAAGGATCAAAATCTTGCGATTTTAACCAATGCTTAATATAGTGCTTTCCAGTCGCGATTTTCCGTTGCTGTTTTATCGCCGGAGGCAATCTCTGTAAACGGGTTTTTGATTCAATCGCCAATGCTGCAAGATGTTCGCAAGCTAAATCATTCTCTTCATTAGATTCAAGCTCTGATTCGAGTCCCGATTCAGTACTAGCGTTTTCTTTTGATTTATCCTTGCAGGTGCAACTACCTACACTTTCTGATAATGGCCAATATAAAACCTGTTTAGAAAACTTGCCATCAATTAAGCAAGTCCCTTTAATGTACTCTTCATCCCGAATGTTCTGCCAATTGACTAGATTCTCAGACAGCAAAATATCTAAACCTGACATTAATGTCTGTTCATCAAAAAAATGGGTAAGGTGATCGATTGGACCTTTATAGGCTAAGGGTCTATTGATCATAGAATGATCCGTTAGTTAACAAATAATTATTATAATAAGCCAACCAGTGTAACAAGAAATCATCTAAGAATAAAAGGATAGTTTTTGGTTTTTTTAGCTATTTTAGATAAACTACAGAAAAGACTAAAGTTGAGGTTTTAGTAATGTAGCTTTTTTAAGGAATATTGGTCTTATGGGTACGTCGTCCCAGTCTAACTCTTCATGTCGATGCACTTTAGTGTTTGCAATCAACTCTAAAATCTCTTCACCTTCGGTTACATTGCCAAATACGGTATAACCCCAACTTCTGCCAGGATCTAAATTATCATTATCCGCCATATTAAAGTAAAACTGGCGCGTTGATGAATGAGGATCATTTTCTCGCGCCATCGCTATGGTAAACATTTCGTTTTTTAAGCCGTTCCCAGACTCATTATAAATAGCTCCTTCACTTTTTCGCTCGGTAAAGTGCTCATTATAACCGCCACCTTGAACCACAAATTCTTTGACCACTCGATGGAAGATTGTGCCGTCATAAGAGCCATTGGTGACATAATATAAAAAATTATTACTGGTGATGGGTGCACGTAAACGATCAAGTTCGACGATTATTTTTCCAGCGGTCGTATCTAACTGAACCCGTGGAAATAAATCGTCGGGTTGTATAGATTCGCCTCGTAACTTTACCTCGTCTTTTGCACCTAATTGAAAAGTAGTAAGCAGAAAACAAAAGCAAAGTAGAACTTTAAAATAATTAAATACCAAGTTATACATTGATCAATCAAGTCCTGAAATCGCTTTTATCTCTAAGAAATCGCCAAAACCATGAGCACCCCACTCCCGACCATTTCCAGATTGTTTGTAGCCGCCAAAAGGTGTGAACATATCGCCACTTTTGCCGTTGATACTAATATTGCCCGCCCTTATTCTAGAAGCAACATAACT
Source organism: Gammaproteobacteria bacterium (assembly GCA_002401655.1). Taxonomy (GTDB): domain Bacteria; phylum Pseudomonadota; class Gammaproteobacteria; order Enterobacterales; family Kangiellaceae. Next base: position 14,538 of record NVTT01000026.1, read on the forward strand.
TAACATTTCTTTATCCTGCCCTTGAACATAACCCGCAAGACCATAAGGCGTATCATTTGCAATTTCTATCGCTTGGTCAATATTCTCATAGGGCATAATCGCAAAGACGGGTCCAAAAATTTCTTCCTTGGCAATTAACATTTCGTTTTTAACATTTGAAAAAACCGTGGGCTGGATATAATAACCTTTACCTAAACCTTCTGGTTTTTCGACGCCTCCACAAACTAAAGTTGCACTTTCATCAATACCTTTTTGAATCAAACCTCGTATTTTATTAAACTGAACTTCGCTAACAACGGGCCCCATCGTTGTTGTTTCTGCATTAGCCGCGCCAACTACCACTTGACTGGCGACCTTTGCGGCAATTTCTTCAGCTTGTTTCATTTTATCAGCGGGAACTAACATTCTTGTTGGCGCATTACATGATTGACCACTATTAACAAAAACCGTTCGAGCGCCTTGTTTAACTGCTTTTTCAAAATCCGCGTCAGGTAAAATAATATTAGCGGATTTTCCGCCGAGCTCTTGAGCCACACGTTTTATGGTTGGCGCAGCGTTCTTAGCAACTAACGCTCCAGCTCGTGTTGATCCAGTGAATGAAATCATATCAACTAACGGGTGCTCTGATAATGCAGTGCCGACTCCAGGACCATCACCATTAATTAAATTAAACACACCAGCAGGCAAGCCAGCTTCATGTATCACTTCTGCGAAAATAGTAGCCGATAATGGAGCCACCTCAGAGGGTTTTAAAATAACCGTACATCCGACGGCTAGAGCAGGTGCAACTTTGCATGCAATTTGATTAATAGGCCAGTTCCAAGGAGTGATTAATCCGCAAACGCCAATGGGTTCTTTAACAACGGTGCTAGCACTCAATTTTTCGGTAAAGGGGTAACTATCTAATAAAGCCAAAGCTGTTTGAATGTGGCCGAGACCCGAACCCGCTTGCCCTTTTACTGCTAACTGAGTTGGTGCGCCCATTTCCAATGAAATAGCATCAGCAATATCATTGTAGCGATTTTTATAAGCTTTAATAATCGCTTGGAGATAGTCTTTACGCTCGTCAATACTGGTAAATCCGTATGACTCGAATGCTTTACTGGCAACAATAGCCGCTTTATTAACATCATTTGCGTTGCCAATTGCAATTTGAGCGCAAACACTTTCGTCTGATGGGTTGATGACATCGATTAATTTTTTGTTGTCTGGTTCTACCCATTGTCCGTTGATGTAGAATTGATCGTGTGTTTTCATTGGAGTTTCCTTTGGTAAATATAGATTCTAGTCCGAACTTCTAGCTGTTATATAAGCCTGTTTGGGATGATTTTAGTAGTAGGAAAAATCCGTTTTAATTGAACTCCTAGTACGTTATACGAAGTTGAGATTTCAACACATCTTGATTTACCTTTTCTTTTTGTGCCTCTGTAACTCTTATTATTCTTACTTGAATTCAAATTTTGTTTAGTCATTAATAAAACTTTTATAAATGCATTGAGAACATCGGAAATATTTAACTATAATTTTAATTGGCACCTATTTCTACTCACACACTAAAGATTTCTAGCAATAAATTCTTCATACGAACCATTTTTTGAAAAATTGATTTCAAATTCTAAATCGTTTATTTTGTCTATCCTAACTGAATCAATTCCGAACAGTTGTAATTTCTGATAGGTTACTAGTTCACCTTGGTTTAGGTTTAGCCCGTCCCTTAAAATCAATTTCCCTAATTTTCTATTTGATTGCGTCATAAGAGCTTTTCCACTAGCCTGACATATCTTAGCAGTTACTTTCTCGCCATCTGGAAAACGTAAAGAAAATGGAACATCTCTTTTAGGGAAATAGTTTGGAAACAACTTGTGAATCAAAATAGGTACAGGAATATAAACCTCATCAGAATGTCTATCTCTTCCACCTGCATTCCACTGATTCAAACCGCTTTTTTCGAATACTTTTTTGTTGCGACCGTAAAGAGGAAGATATACGGTGTCAAGTATTTTTTTATCTTCGAGTAATAGAGATTTATCTCTATTAAAACAATTTTGGAGTTCCAATAGCGGATCTTTTATTACACCCACATCAAACTCAACAATAAATTTGTTAGTTTTAAATCTTTTAGTTAGAGTGCTTTTTGACTTCAAAAACGAATATTCGTGTAATCCATCATCAAAAATTATAGAGCTATTTTTATTCTTAGCAATTTTAATATTATTTATATCAACTAAATCCATGCACTCTTCATAAACACTGAATTTATTCTCATTCCGTACAATGCAATGATAAATTGAGTGTTCGATGCCATGCATGCTTTCGGTAAAATTTATCCGTTCATTCCTTAACTGACAAACTTTTTTTACTAAACTTAACGATGTGAGTTTAGAATAGGTACTTCTTGCCGCATTAAATTCTGCCACTTTTTGGAAAGTATTATTATTTCCTGATAAAAATGTCTTCAAACCTATACCCAACTTACCTTTTTTCGCATCAGCGGATACATCACTTCTAGATAAGTCTTCAGCATCAAAAGCTCTACAAAATATTTTTTCTGCAATTCGATAATACAAGTATGGCGTTTTCGATTCAGAAAACAGATTGGAAAGAGTACCAACAATTCTTAAAAATTGTTGGTACTGATCCTGTTCCCAACGTGATTGATTTACGTAAAACATTAGATAAACATAACCTTTTTCATTTGTTTAGAAATTCKSWMKAKAAYRKNGKATTNNTWYARASTWWMYAWTYWRTYWRYAYRGYTGRRMATMTKMWAWATTTSRWARSTKRNTRRGCSCNTWKKWMMYSCCYRAAMATTKRCNCRYTMWCRRGGARTNAACTTTCGAATTCCATAATTATCGATAACAATAGGTACATTGTGCCCCCCTGTTCCCATATTAGCTGTTAAGGTAGGACAAACTTTACTTTTATTTTCTCTTACGTACTTTCTTCGCCACTGATAAATAGAATTTTTGTTATTAACGTCCTTTTTCAATTTCACATATAACGGTTTATCATTATAATAATATTTTTCTTCAACTTTTGTATCTATTAGACAATCGAATATAGACTTTGTTAACTTTATTCTGGACGGGAACCTAAATTGACTATATTGCTCGTCGCAAAGAAAACCAACAATATAGATACGCTCTCTATTTTGGGGCAAATTACCGTGATGCATTGTATTTAGTATGGAATCTTTAACATGGTAACCCAATCTTTCTAATTCAGTGTAGATTAATTTTAACGTGTTTCCTTGGTCATGATTTTTCAGGTTTTTTACATTTTCAAGCAAAAATGCTTTTGGTCTTCGATCTCTTAAAATTCTAATTATTTCATAAAAAAGGTCGCCTCGTCCTTTATCAGTAAAACCTTTCCTATATCCTGCAATTGAAAATGGTTGACAGGGAAATCCTCCAGTTAAAAGATCGAATTCTGGAAACATATCAGAGGGGACTTTAGCGATGTCATCGAGGTACAATTCTGTTTCTTTTTTAAAAATTGTTGCAAAATTAAAATCAAATGTTATCTTACAATTTGCATCGAAATCATTTGAAAATACAGAGTTAAAACCGTTTTTCTCAAAACCTAGCTTAATACCTCCAATGCCCGCAAATAAATCTACAAACTTCATGTTTTTCACACCCTTTTAACCCAAACTCTTATAAATAATTAAATGCATCTATATTAAAGCCTCATTAAACTAAATCATTCTTACCTACTCGCGGATAGATTTTTAATTATCTACAGAGTTTTATAATTTCTGAACTCTAGTCATAAGCGCATAACCACTAATTTATTTTAATTGTTACCATTCAACCAAACAACTCCGAATGTGTCCCCAACCTATAAAGCAATAAATATTCATCCGTAACGTAATACAGCAAAACTAAATCATTCAAAACATGACAATCTCGTTTGGGAGGAGCCTCACTAGTTAAGCTATGATCTAGAAATTTACGATCTAAGGTGTTCCCGTTCAAAAGCACTGGAATAATTTCCTCACTGAGTATTTTTATTCCTTTATTTCTAATTGGATTCTTTTTTACATGTTTAATATCTTTCTTAAATTGGCTTGATGGCTTAATCGTCCGCATTTAATAACTCATCAAATGAAGTAAACGATTCAAGCTCACCCTTATCATTATCGACTTCAGCAAATGCAGCGAGTGTTGTGGCATTTGGAGTACGTAACTCTAATGGAAACTCGTGTCTATTCACTATTTGCTTATAAAGCATTCTGATTGCTTCAGATGGGGTGWWRYMWMMWGAWWKGWRTWKCKASTYWKMWYSRRKCTTYRRGYKWTYWTSSMTTYWWRSWMWAGYWWWRKSRYKYMTTTWAAGAYYSKYMTTWWRYMRMYCYASYTAATGNTWGCACACAAGAGCCACAAAATCCCCCTCATAAATAACATAACCTAGGGTATTTATGAGCGAGATGGCTTAAAATTTTATAATAACTTTTGCAAAAGCTTGATTAAAGGTTTCTGATGATTTTATTACCTGTAATTTAAGGGCGTGTATATTATCTATTTCGAACATAAAAAAGATATGCTTCAATATGTTGTAAGAGAAGTTTGAAGTCCAGTGGTAATAAAGGACAATTCAATATTTAATAGGCTTAGTCCAATCTTCTAAAGTTAAATGGTGCTCCACATTATAGAAGGCTTTATCGTTGGTGATCAGCACTGCGCCGACACTAACAGAATGAGCAGCAATTAGCATATCCATTGCTCCAAGCGGCTTCCCTTCATTTTCACAGGTCGTTCGTAATTCAGCATAGGTCACTGCGGTATTTGAGTCCCAAGACAATACATCGACACGAAGCAAAAATTCTTTTACTGCTAAAGGTAGTCGTTTAGCATTTGGCTTCTTCGCGACTCCACGAAGAAGCTCTGCTTCGGTTATTGCGGAAACGCAAACATCTGCCATAGGCACATTTTGTAAATACTCTCTCACAACAGACGGCTCACCTTTAATAATATAGCTAGCAGTGTTTGTGTCCAACATATAAAGCTGATTACGCATCAGAACAAGTCTCGCTCTATTGGGAGTTCGTTGTCTCGCTCAACCATAAAATCTTCTGGTACATCAATGGCTTCCATCAGTTTAAAAAAATCATCCCACGAGCCAGGCTTTCTAGAAATGATTATGTCACCTGTATCAGGATCTTTACGAATATAAACTTCCTCACAATCGAATCGGAAATTAACAGGAAGTCTTACAGCTTGACTCCTACCATTCATAAATAATTTAGCAGTATTCATTTACACATCCTCTATCAAACTTAATCTTTGGCCTGATTCAATATATTTATAAGTAGTCGATCGAGCACTTGCTTTTGTAATATATTACAATCTATTACATTTGCATGAATATATCAAGGTATATTACAACGTGTTTATGAGGTATAGCCTATGTCAACGTCAGGAATGAATTTAAAAAACTATGTAATTTTCAAGTTGAACTTTAGATTTACATAGTTTTGCGGGACTTAAGAGCTTACAAACCCATTGCATTCTTAATAATCACTTCCTTCGCCATCGGTATTTTATTAAGTGCAGACATCGCAAAGTTTCTGAGTAATGTCACCGGCAAACTTTGATTGGCAAACAGATTTTTAAATCCACTCATTGCATTTTGCATTAACATATTTTCTGTTTTTCGCTCTCTTTCATAGGATCTTAAGTTTTCAATTTTTCCAAAATCTCTTTGTTTTGATATTAGCTTAATGATCAATTTAGATAAACAGGCAACATCTTGAAAACCTAAATTCACGCCCTGTCCTGCTAATGGATGAATTGTATGCGCCGCATCACCAACCAAAGCCACACGATTGGCTAAATAGCTCTGGCTATGTCTCTTAATTAACGGAAATCCAAAGTGCTCAGATACCGCCGTCACTTCTCCGAGTTTTGATTCAAATGCGTATTGAAGTTTCTTGGCAAACTCATCTTTACTAATGTTTTTAATTGTTTCAGCTTTATCAGAATCTAGCGACCACACTACGGAACAAAGATTTGAATTAGCTAATGGCAAAAAAGCGACAGGACCGTGGGGTGTAAATCTTTGCCATGCAGTATTTTGATGTGATTTTTCGGTTTTAACATTAGCCACAAAAGCAATTTGATCATATTCTAATTGCTTTAAATCAATTCCTAGTTTTTCTCTTACAAGAGAATTGGCTCCATCCGCTCCAATAACAAGTTTACTTTTATATTCCAAACCATCATTGGTTTTAATTGTCGCGTATTCTAAATTATCCATATTTTCTGAACTAACTGAGTTTTCTATTTCTTCTAATTCTGCGCCAAAACAACATTTCACATTGCCGAAGGATTCAATTCTCTTTAACAAGGCCGCTTGTATCACTTTATTTTCAACTATCACACCTAAATCCGGTTGTGCTATTTTAGCTGCTGAAAATTCAATCTTACCGCTACCATCACCATCCCAGACTTTCATATGCTCATAATTTGCTTGGCGTTGCTTAGGAATATTTTGCCATGCCTTTAAGTCGCTCAGAAATTTTCTATTTCCCGGACTAATCGCGCTGACTCGAATATCAAACTGTTCGTCACTAATRGTTTCRTTTTTAAGATAGTCTGAAGTCAAAACCGCATGAAGATCTTGTTTTTCTAATAACAAAATTTTGAGTTTTGTTTCTGCGAGAGAAGCGACCATAGTCAAACCGACCATTCCGCCACCCACAACAATTATATCGAACTTGTTTGACACTATTTTAATCCTTTTTACTTAAGCTATTTCAATCCACGAGTTAACTTAGCTGATTCACCACTAAAACCCATTGCGGAGTTGGCAATTTTATTTTTCAAAAATGGAATTTTATCGACTATCCAAAGTGCTTTTGAACGAGTTGAATTTAGCGGAAAAAATTCATTACTAAAAAGCCGYACTAGTGAATCGGTTGCGCCAATTGTTTGTTGCCAATCAGCGTCTCTTTTATTTTTATACCCTTCAAGAAATACTGCATCGCCAAAGTCGATGATTTCACCGGACTCAAGTACACCATGAATACAATCAACTAGCGCAGCAATATCACGTAGACCAAGGTTAAACCCTTGACCCGCTATAGGGTGTAACGTATGTGCGGAATTACCTAAAAGTAAAGTGCGATCATGATAAATATTTTCAGGTAAATGCAATGCAAGAGGGTAGCTAAATCGCTCACCAACCCGTGTAATTTTTCCTAAGCGAAACCCAAAACTTCTTTGCAATTCATTTTTAAACGCCTCATCGTCAAGTTTCATTGTCTCCTTGCAATGCGCTTCATTTTGACACCARACTAGAGACATTCTATTTCGAGTAAGCGGTAGTAATGCTAARGGYCCTTCCTTAGTAAATCGCTCGAAYGCTTTRTTTGYATGTGATTYTTCGGTGGATATATTCGCTATAATTGCATGTTGACKRTAACTGGTTCTTTCRGTTTTAATCTCTGCCATTTTMGCTAAATTAGAAAACGTTCCATCGGCGGCAATCAATAGTTTTGCAGAAAGTTCTTGTTTKTTTTGATTTTTAATTTCATCYAATTGCACCGTGATTTTTTTATTATTTTGTTGCTCYTTTTTTGWATTTATYTTGGTGATTTCATTGGGACAAAAYACAGTAATATTTTCGAATTTCTTAATAGMRTTCCAAAGAACTGGRCCSGTTTCATTGAGCGGGATCACTTGYCCTAAAGCATCTAGTTGATAATCTTTTGCCGATAAGCGAGTAAAACCAAAGTGACTTTGTTCAGAAATATGGATGTCAGAAATTGCCTCAGCCAAAGGTGCAAGATCAGACCAAAGCCCTAACGACTTATAAATTGCTACGGATGACGCTGATAGTGCAACGGCTCGTTCATCAAAACTAGGGCTCGCATTAGAATCAACCTTAATGGGTTCTACTAGCGCTATTTTAAGTCTACGTTGACGACAATTTATTTTTGCCAATGCCAAGGCAGCTGTAGCGCCAACCATTCCGCCACCGGCAATTATGACATCAAACTCTTTCATTCTTTTATCCAAGCTAAGACGAACAACCTATCGTCAATTATTAGGCCATTAATTTCTCAATAGCCGCTATTTCTTTTGTCACTGATTTCGAAAGAACTTCATTACCTTTTTTAGTGATCGCCACATCGTCCTCAATCCGAATTCCAATTCCCCACCATTTTTTATTAAGGCCTTCTGTGTTCGGCGCAAAATAAAGTCCAGGTTCTACAGTTAGCACCATATTTTCTTCTAAAATTCTTGGCTCTTTATCAATCAGGTAATCACCCACATCATGCACATCTAGTCCTATCCAATGACCGGTTTTATGCATGTAAAATGGCTTATAAGCTTCTTCATCAATTAGCTGATCAAGATCACCTTTTAATATACCCATCTTAACTAAACCTTGGGTTAAAATTTGCACCGCTTTATCGTGAGGAGCTGTCCAAGGGTTTCCTTTCACCGCTTCTTTGATCGCTTCTTTATTTGCTTTTAGTACCCAAGAATAAGCTTCTTTTTGTTCTTTAGAAAATTTTCCATTAATGGGAAAAGTTCGAGTGATATCCGCAGCATAACCCTCTATTTCACCACCGGCATCAATCAGTAATAARTCRCCATCTTTTAGTTYWGCGTTATTTTCMACRTAATGCAAAATACACGCATTKTCGCCACCRGCGACAATTGAATTATAAGCCTCGGAGCGAGCGCCACCTTTTGCAAAATGATATTTTATTTCGGCTTCCATATCGAGTTCATTTAAACCCGGTTTACAAACTTTCATCGCTTGAATATGAGCTTTTGCAGAAACATCGGCCACTCTTCGCATAACCTCTAACTCTGCTTTACTTTTAAATAATCGCATATCATGCAAAACATGGCTAAGATCGATTAACTCTCCTGGAGGATGTGCACCGCTTTTTACTTGCGCTCTTAGCGTGTTGATCCATGCCATCACACTATTATCAAAATCGGGATAATTACCAAATTCATAATAAATTCGATCTCTTCCTTCCATTAATCCAGGTAAAATTTCATCGATATCATCAATAGGAAAACAGTCATCACATCCAAATTGTTTTATCGCGCCTTCAGGGCCATAACGACGCCCGTGCCAGGTCTCCATTTTTTCATCTTTTTCTCGACAAAATAAAACATATTCGCCTTGCTCTCTTCCTGGTAACAATACAATGACCGATTGAGGCTCCGGAAAATTAGATAAATACTGGAAATCGCTGTTCTGTCTAAACACATAATCGGTATCACGACTTCTTACTTTTTCTTCCGCCGAGTGAATAATTCCAATCGAATTATTACCCATATAGTTCATCAGTTTACGGCGACGTCTAGCAAACTCAGCCTTAGTAATTAACTCGGAGTTGTTGAGACTTTCTACTTTCTTAACCATACTAAGTCCAAATTAATTTTTAAAAAAATAAACGCTTTAACCGTGAAACCTTGTCTTTAGAATAGAAAGGCTAATTAGTTGAAATATTAATGGATCGTTTTGCTTCCAGTTTTTTGTGATGACAATTTTGATTCTGACGTAGGATTCCTAACCAACTCCATATAAATCATCTTTACTGCGACTTTAATATGTTCTACTAGGGTCTCTAACGCCATTTTCGCATCTTCATTATCATCGTTTTCGATACTGACTTGGGAAATCTCAGCGATATCAGTTAATGATTCTTTAATTTCATTTTGTAACGCCTTTTCATCACCAAACTGTAGTCCAAACCCTAAAAGAAACCCTTGGCTCCAAAATGATAATGACTCTAGTCGATCAACCATGGGATAACTATCGTCTGGGATCAATATTGGTGCTAATAAATCGTCATCGGCGAAGGATTGGTGAGTTTCCTCAACAAGCATCTTGGCAAACTGGCTCAATTCATTTGAGAACCCATTATTCTCATTGATTAAAGCGTTTATCTGCTCTAACCAACTTAAGCTAGACCGTTGTAAACCAGCTGAAATCATGCCACTTAATATCCCCTGAAACTCAGCGGCGGTTATTTCACAGTTTGCTTCCGCCAATAATTCTTCAAATCGGTCATAAAGATCGTTGATGTTTTCTTCAAATACACTCATTGCTACACTTGTCCTAATTTATTCCTAACTTGCCCTAACGTATCGAACACATTATATTAAAGGCAAAATATTGAGTGATTTTCACTATTTATGCGCAAAAACTCGCTTAAATGGTGAAAATTCATCATTTTATTGATTATACCATTGACCCATGAGCAGTTGCGCTCTATATTAAAATCATTCTAAAAAACAACAGTTTGCCATGACAACCTCAAATCTTTCGCAACTTGAATCGAGTATTTCTAAGCTATTAGATAGCTGTGACTCATTGCAACAAGAAAATCGTCAATTAAAAGCAGATCGTCAAAATTTGTTAGATAAAAACAAACTCGCCAGCGGCAAAATTGAAGCCATGATTAAGAAATTGAAGGAAATCAATTAATGGCTGATGATAACTCCACAAATTCTGAAAACAGCACCTCCGTTAATATTCATATTATGGGTAACGAATACCACGTTGCAAGCCCTGAAAGTGAAATTGAAAACCTTGAAGTCGCAGCTCGCGCGTTGGATAAACGCATGAAAGAAATAAAACAAGGCGGGAAAATTGTTGGTTTAGAACGCATCGCAGTAATGGCAGCACTTAATTTGTCTTATGAGCTAATGTTTGGTGATTCCACTAGCGCAGAAGAAACCGACGCAATCAACCAAAGAATTCAAAAGATCCAAGAAAAAATAGACACCGCTCTTGCTTCTACTGCGCAGACAGAATTAATTTAGCTAAACCTGTTTTAGCATCTATTTATTTCGACCCCAGTTTATTTCAATTTTATAGCCAGAAATAATTTGTATCGATTTAGTTAACATTAAGTCACTAAATGATTGGATCTATCAAAACTTCTTACCTATAATTATTTTTCTGCCTGCTTTGTTTGTCAAGCTGTTGTAGTCCATGAGCCGATAATCTCATCCCAGGGTATTCTTGTTAATTTCTGGTGTGCATATCCGTGCATTTCTAGCCTAATCGTTAGGACTGGAGCGGAGAGCCTAAATTAAATTACGGAATTCCCACCTGAACCTTCGGGTTCTTGGGCGAATGTAGCTAACGGCACGGTGGGCAGAATCTTCTTATGTTAGAATGCTCTTCTACTAGAAACCGATTATGAATAATAAACAATTAAAGTCTCAAATTAGAGAACAAATTCGAAACAAGAGAAAAACGGTTAGCGCTTCAGAAAATTCAAAGTTAGGTTTTCAATTAAACCAACGATTAAATACACATTCCATTTTAAAACCTTATCAACATATCGCTTGTTTTTTATCCTTTGATGGCGAAATTTCAACTAAATTTGTCATTCAAAATATTCTAGAATCTAATAAATTATGCTATTTACCTAAACTTAGTTTAAAAACCAATACTTCACCTAATAAGCTTTTATTCTTACCTTATAATCAGTCGAGCAATATGATAAAAAATCATTATGGAATTCCCGAAGTTGATTTGGAAGAAGAGCACTCAATTAGTATTGAAAAGTTGGATTTAGTTTTATTTCCTTTAGTGGCATTTGATTTATCAGGTAATAGGCTAGGTATGGGGGGAGGTTTTTATGATGCGACCTTTGAAGCAATCAGTAAGAGTACAAACCGACCAAAATTTATTGGCCTAGCCCATGATTTTCAGCAGATTGAAATTATTCCAAAAGAAGTTTGGGACTTACCATTGGATGGAGTTTGTACGCCTACACAAGCATTAAGCTTTAATTAAAAAACTATACAAGAAAACTTAGAATATTTAATGTTTTTTATATGTGGTTACCTAATTTATGATATGTTTAATTTAATATTTTATTAGTTTAAACCCTGAGATTTAACATGAATAAAATTCAACACTTTATAATGCTATTTAATCCCAAATCTTTAATCCTAATATTAATGGTTGTTCTAAGCAGTTGCACACAAAAATACATCAGCGACTATGATCAAATTACCGATAAGGCTGTCACCTCCTTACAACGAAAATTTGAAACCTTTTTTGTCACGGTTGAAAGTCTCGTTGATAGAGATAAGTGTGAGTTCACTAATCATGTTAGTTTTTACCAAAATTCAAAARTAGATATCAGCTCRGTYCAAGTAAGAGCTAAAGCKCTCACWAAAAATGARAAAACYATTGARCAAGTCAGYCTRCTYTCARACAGYTTAACSWCACTTRAAMARCTWCATAARYTAGGCTGTTTTTCRRCTGAACAAATTGAAAGTCTAAGAAGTAGCTTTAACTCTAGTTTTACTGCAATACTAAAATTAGAGCTTGCAAAAAAGCGTGTTCAGTCATCATTTAACTAAGTAGTTAAGGTCAACTATTGGAGTAAATCTATGAGTTTAGATGTAACAGAACTTTCATTAAAAATGTTTGATGCATTCAAAGGTGAGCTATCAGAGAATTGGTCTGACGTTTCAGATTATGCAGAGGGCGAATCAAAAAAGCTTGCAGAAAATTTTGTAATGATAGAAAAATTAAGGCTCTCTGAAAAAATAACCAAAGAACAAGCCAAGTTACATCACGAAATTCAACGTAACGCATCTCGATCGGTTCTGCTGACTATTGAGGGATTAGGTTTGCTAGCGGTTGAACAAGCGATCAATGCTGCGATTAATGTACTTAAAGATTCTGTTAATGGTGCTTTAGACTTTGCGCTTATCTAACTTGCACAATAGCATTTCATAGCGTGCATAAAAAAACCTCCAATTGATTAACTCAAATTGAAGGTTCTTATCAATAAATTAGGGTGTGTCTCTTTATTGATTTTCTGATTGCACCTGTGAAACTTGATATTCAGAACTAGCATTTGCAGCATTTACGCCACTCAAGCTAGAAAAAATCATACCAAGACCTAATAAGGCAGCCAGCACTACTAATATATCTGGTTTGCGTTTCATTGTGGTTCTCCAGTTTTTATTTTTCGGTGGAGTCCATTACGTACTATCTTTCATTCCATGTTTATCTGTATTGTATGTAGTTGTCTACTTGCAGTCATTGGTACTAAGCCGTTGGTCTGCGTCACAGAGCCAATAAATTTACTCCTCTTTTCAGTTTAGATCAATAGATTATGTCGATTTTTTGACATCTATTTGTCCGAATGTCTCAATATTGGCCTTAATTTTTTTTATTTATCTTCTTACATAAGTTTTCCACAGCCTTGTACACAATAAACAAAATGATGATCCAAAGCGTAATCCAGATAGTGATCTAAATCAGACTTAATCATTTCTTATAGAAAGTATACAATCTTCTTATTTGGATTGACCTGAAAAATGATTATAATGGTCTATACCCATCATCAATCAAGATGCAGATCCGCGGATTCATAGAAGAGACTTTCAAAATGGCTACTCAGGAAGAACTTAAAATTGAAGCAGCGAGAGCTGCACTTAAATATATTCAAGACGGTGAGATTATCGGGATAGGCACCGGCTCTACGGTAAATTGCTTTATTACCCTTTTAGAAGATGAAAAACACCGAATTAAAGCGGCGGTTTCTAGTTCAATTGCATCCACAAAACACCTTGAGGCTATAGGTATTGAAGTGATTGATTTAAATGACGCCCATGAAATACCTATTTATGTTGATGGTGCAGATGAATCTAATCACTCACTTGAGTTAATCAAAGGTGGTGGTGGCGCATTAAGTCGAGAGAAAATTATTGTCGCAGTTGCTGATAAATTCATTTGTATTGCTGATGAATCAAAATACGTTGAAGTTTTAGGCGATTTTCCTTTGCCTATCGAAGTTTTACCCATGGCTCGTAGCTATGTTGCACGGGAGCTTGTCAAATTGGGTGGTGATCCGGTTTATCGTCACGGATTTGTGACCGATAACGGCAATATCATTCTTGATTTACATAACATGGAGATTTCTCAAGCAAAAGTACTGGAGAATCAAATTAATCAGATCGCTGGCGTGGTCACCAATGGTTTGTTTGCCCAAAGACCCGCTGATCATTTAATTTTGGCAACGAAGGATGGAATAAAAGAGTATTAATCGCTCTTTTATTCTTTCACTTTCCAGCTTAAAGTTTCCCCTGCAAAGAATGGCGTGATCGGATTACCATTAGGTAAAGTAATTGACTTAGGCACCTGCCAATCTTCTTTAATTAATCTCACTTTACCTTCGTTTCTTTTGAAACCATAAAAATCTGCCCCATAAAAACTAGCAAAACCTTCTAATTTATCAAGTGCATCCAAATCTTCAAAAACCTGAGCGTATAATTCCAAGGCACTCCATGCACTATAACAACCCGCGCATCCACAACTTGATTCTTTTTTGTATTGTTCATGGGGAGCAGAGTCTGTTCCCAGAAAGAATTTACTTGAGCCACTAGCCACAGCTTGTTGCAATGCAATTTGGTGAGTGTTTCTTTTTAACACCGGCAAGCAATAATTATGTGGCCTTATTCCACCAACTAACAAATCATTCCTATTTAATAGTAAATGTTGAGGTGTAATTGTTGCTGCAATATTTTTTCCAGATTGACTAACAAACTCAACCGCATCTTTTGTGGTGATATGTTCTAAAACAATTTTTAAATCTGGGAAGCTTTGCACAATTTTATTTAGGACTGTCTCGATGAACATCGCTTCTCTATCAAAGATATCCACATCATGGTGGGTGACTTCGCCATGAATTAATAACAGAATCCCTTCGTCACTCATTGTTTGCAGCACTGGGTATAGCGATTCGATTTGTTTTACTGCTGAATCAGAATTAGTTGTAGCACCTGCTGGATAATATTTTATCGCTTTAATCCCAGCCTCTTTTGCTTCTATAATGGTTTTAGAGGTTGTTGCATTGGTTAAATACAAGGTCATCAATGGATCAAAATCTGCGTTATCTGGTACGGCTTGCAGTATTCTGTTTTTATACTCTTGAGCCATTTCAACGGTAGTAATTGGCGGAGTCAAGTTAGGCATCACAATCGCTCTTTTGAAGCATCTTGCTGTCGCTGCTACCGTTTCTATTAAAAAACTGCCATCTCTAAAATGTAAATGCCAGTCATCTGGAGCTTGAATAGTGATTGATTGCATATTTAATCCTTTAACCCCCTCTCCCTTGACGGGAGAGGGTTGGGGAGAGGGTGATAAATTTTGTTAGAAATTATACACTTTAGCCGTTATTTTGTATGCTTACTTTATTCGTTAGGATAGCTATAACATTCACATTTTAGCTTAAAGTAACACCCTCTCCCTTGCCCTCGGCAATTGCTCCTGCATTGCTCTAATAGCCTACATCCATGTAGGAATCTTCCGTCAAGGGAGAGGGGATCTTTCTATTCTTATTTAAAAGAGTTATTTGCTCCCCATTAGCGTTATCGAGTATTCTTTAGTATATGCAATGGTTTATCTATAGATATACGAGTTATGGTTGAAACAACGGAGTTAAACGATCTATTTTACCAAGCAGGCACATTAATGCTGGTTGGAATGGCTTTTGTGTACGCTTTTTTAATGATAACGATATTGGTGATTCAAACCATTATTACTCCATTGGGAAAAAAATACGGCCAAGTCACTCAAATTCAGCCTACAACAACTAACGTTTTAAAGTCAGGTGAGCCATCTCCTCAAATCATAGCGGCAATTAGTGCAGCCATAAAAGAACACCGTTCTAAATAAACAGTCTAATTAACCGATTTTATTAGCCACCTAATCAAACTCGGCCTAGAAAATACATGGAGCTTCAAATGTCCCGAAAAAACACCGATAAACTAGGAATCACTGAACTCGTTCTTCGCGATGCTCATCAATCATTGTTCGCCACAAGATTGCGCTTAGAGGACATGCTACCGATCGCGCCATTGCTCGATGAGGTCGGTTTTTGGTCAATTGAGTCTTGGGGCGGAGCAACCTTTGATTCTTGTATTCGTTATTTAGGTGAAGATCCTTGGGAGCGTATTCGAGCATTAAAAAAAGCCATGCCAAAAACTAAGCAACAAATGCTATTTCGAGGTCAAAATATTCTTGGTTATCGCCACTACGCTGATGATTTAGTCGAAAAATTTGTTGAACGCGCCCACGTAAACGGTGTTGATATTTTTAGAATATTTGATGCCATGAATGATGTGCGAAATATGCAAACAGCGATTAAATCTACGATAAAAATAAACGCTCACGCTCAAGCTACTTTAAGCTACACCATCAGCCCAGTTCACAAGCTTGAAGGTTGGTTAACTATGGCGAAACAGCTAGAGGATATGGGGGCACATTCGCTTTGTATAAAAGATATGGCAGGGTTGCTAAAACCTTATGTGGCGGAAGATTTAATCGGTCAATTGAAAGAAACCGTTGATATCCCCATTGCTTTACATTGTCACGCGACGACAGGACTGAGTGTGGCTACGCATATGAAAGCCATTGATTCAGGCATTGACGTTATTGATACCGCAATATCGTCTATGAGTATGACCTACGGACATTCGCCAACGGAAACTATCGTAGCGATTGTAGAAGATACCCCAAGAGACACGGGATTAGATTTAGTCAAGTTAGCCGAAGTTGCGGCCTATTTCCGTGATGTTCGCAAAAAATATGCACAGTTTGAAGGAAGTTTAAGGGGCGTCGATGCTCGGATCTTAATCGCTCAAGTCCCAGGCGGTATGTTAACCAATATGGAAAACCAGCTAAGAGAACAAAATGCTGAAGATAAATTAGATGAAGTACTTAGCGAAATCCCAAAAGTTAGAAAGGATCTGGGTTATATACCGTTGGTCACGCCGACTTCCCAAATAGTAGGCTCTCAAGCAGTATTGAATGTACTCACTGGCGAACGATATAAAAGTATCACTAAAGAAACCGCTGGCGTTTTAAAAGGTGAATACGGAAAAACCGCTGCCGAGGTTAATCGCGAACTTCAGCTAAAAGTATTAAAGGGTGGCTCTCCAATAACCTGTCGCCCAGCTGATAATATTAAACCGGAAGTTGAAGCCTTAACTAAAGAGTTGTTAGAAAAAGCGAAACAAGATGACATTACACTCGCGGAAGAAGTCATAGATGATGTATTAACCTATGCACTTTTCCCTCAAATCGGTTTAAAGTTTTTAAAAAACCGCAATAACCCCGATGCATTTGAGCCAAAACCTTCTGCAATCAGCCAAAATGAAGCACCCGCTGCTGCCAATTCTTCAAAGGCGAATAGTACTCATGACATTGAAAATTACAGCGTCACTGTCGATGGCAAAACCTATCAAGTTGAAGTTGGTCCCGGCGGAGAAATCTCTCAAATCACTTCATCTCAATCGAATATCACAGAATCGCCAATCGCTTCGGGTGAGCAATTAAAATCACCACTATCCGGTAATATTTTCAAACTTTTAGTCAAACCTGGTGAGTCAGTTAAATCCAATGATTTGGTCATTATTTTAGAAGCAATGAAAATGGAAACTGAAATTCGAGCATTAAATGATGGTGTAGTAAGTGAGCTACTAGTTAAAGAAGGCGATGCGGTATCCGTTGGACAAGTTTTGATTCAATTCAACTAAAATAATACTTAAAAGGGGTTAAAAGTAAGACATGTTAGAAATACTAAACACTCTTTGGCAATCAACTGGCCTACATAATTTTGAATCCGGTCAAGTGATCATGATGATGGTGGGTTGCGGGTTATTATATTTAGCCATTGCTAGAGGCTTTGAACCGCTTTTGTTATTGCCAATGGGTTTTGGCGCKATYCTAACYAATATTCCCATTGCGGGRTTTACCGAAGTMGGYGGTTTACTGCATTACGTTTATYATGTGGGTATTAGTACGGGCGTTTTTCCTCTWATTATATTTATGGGCGTTGGCGCYATGACCGATTTCGGTGCACTCATTGCWAACCCGAAAATGCTTTTATTAGGCGCAGCAGCTCAATTTGGCATATTCGCCACTTTGTTTGGCGCTATAGCACTCAATATGGTTCCAGGAATTGAATTTTCCCTCCAAGACGCGGCAGCAATCGCCATTATTGGTGGAGCCGATGGGCCAACGGCTATATTTTTAGCCTCAAAATTAGCGCCTGACTTATTAGGGCCCATCGCAGTTGCGGCGTACTCCTACATGGCATTAGTTCCGATTATTCAACCACCAATAATGCGAGCGCTTACTACCGAAGCGGAACGTAAAATTGAAATGGCTCAATTAAGGGAAGTCAGTAAGTTAGAAAAAATTATTTTTCCATTAGCTGTACTGTTATTAACTATCTTCTTTTTACCCACCGCAACGCCATTAATCGGTATGTTTTGTTTGGGTAACTTAATGCGAGAATCTGGCGTAGTAGAACGGCTGAGTTCTACCTCACAAAATGAACTGATTAACATTGTAACCATCTTTTTAGGATTGGGCGTGGGTTCAAAACTAAGTGCCGATCAGTTTCTTAATGTGAAAACCTTGGGGATTTTAGCGCTAGGGGCAATCGCTTTTTCAATTGGCACAGCAGCAGGTTTATTAATGGCAAAATTGATGAATAGACTTTCAAAAGATCCGATCAATCCATTAATTGGAGCCGCGGGAGTTTCAGCGGTACCTATGGCTGCGCGTGTTGCCAATAAATTGGGGTTAGAAGCTAATCCGCATAATTTTTTATTGATGCATGCGATGGGGCCTAATGTGGCGGGTGTACTTGGATCAGCCGTTGCTGCTGGGGTTTTGCTTGCTCTTGTTGGGGGTTAATTGGTTTTCTTAGTTCACAGTTAAATTAAGCTTTCTTTTTTAACTTAACTCTTTATGTGTTGTTACTTTGGAAAACCCCCAAAGTAACCAAAAGGGTTCCGTTGAATATAGCTATTTTGATTCTAACTTTACTCCAAAGAAGTCTTCGCCTTTCTAGCTTGCTGATAGCGCAACTTCGGGTGAAAAAAGACTCGCCGATAAAACAGGCTCAAACAGTTTTTTCACTTAATCCGAAGTGACATCAATTTCATCGGTCCGCTATAAGGCCACTCGGGCAAATACAAAACCAACGATCCACCCCCAACGGCTTATCGCGAATTTAAAAAACGATAAGACACCGATAAAGCAATAAGCTGTCTGAGCCAGTTTTATCGGCGAGTTCTTATTGCGCGGTGACTTGCTTTCAGATAATTATGAATAAGCCGACTGCATTAAGACCTACAACAAACTTGGAAAAGCGGTACTGAGTGAAAGTGTCCTTTTGGTTACTTTTGGGACGCAAACCAAAAGTAACTCGCAGGAAAGCGATAGCGCTGCGAAACTACTAGACTAAAATTCAACAATTCATAACTTACCTTTTTATCTGCGATTCGTAAATCTCAATCCATTCCTCACAACTCATCTTCTTTATCAACTCGCCAAAAAGTTGAATCGGAATGAATTCTGGTTTTTTCAATCGAATACAACTCTTACCCATATCAAGTTTGTACTTACATTGCTTGCCGTATTCCTCCACAAACCAATCTTTTAGAGCTGGATCGGCATAAATCCCCATATGGTAAAAACCGATAAAGTTCTTTTGCACGCCAAGACTTACAAAGGGTAAAGGGTCACTAGGTTTACAATGATATCCATTGGGGTAAATACTGTGAGGCACAAAATAGGTAATCATGCTGGAACCCATCCCCACTTCAAACCCTTTAGGTAAGTTATTAACCACGACCTCGTGGAGCTTTGAGAAATAGGGTTGTCTGTCTTTGGGTACTTTAGCTAAATAATCATCGATACGGTTTGCTTCTAGTTGCATCATATTCTCCTATTTAATTTCCCAATAAACAGAATAAAATTATCATATTTTGTGGTTATAAAATAGACAAATAGGCGCTAGATCACGTAAAATGCTCCGATTTTGCTAAACCAGTTTTGAAAAACGGGCGAAATCATCAAAATTCATAGGCGGAAGTGCAGTTATTCTCGTTTTACGAGACTTATCTCTTCCGCTTTTTAATATCTATTGTTCAGTATTAACTGTCCGGTAGTTTAGTTTGCTTGGAGGTTGTCTTGCCTGAATTTCACCCCGCTATACTTGTCTTGGAAGACGGCACAGTGTTTCATGGAAAGTCTATTGGAGCTGATGGAGAATCCGTCGCCGAAGTTGTGTTTAATACTGCAATGACTGGTTACCAAGAAATCTTGACTGATCCATCTTATGCCAAACAAATGGTAACTCTAACTTATCCTCATATTGGCAATACAGGGGTTAATGAAGAAGATGTCGAATCCGATCATGTTTGGGCTGCTGGACTAATTATTCGTGACCTTCCGATTGTTGCAAGTAACTGGCGTAAAACTCAAACTTTACAAGATTATTTAATCGACAATAATGTGCAAGCAATCGCCGATATCGATACTCGAAAACTAACTCGTATTTTAAGAACTAAAGGAGCACTTGCTGGTTGTATTGTTGCTGGCGAAGGTGCGAAAGCGGAAAATGCCATTCATGTAGCGCTAGAAAAGGCGAAATCATTTGCAGGCCTAAAGGGTATGGATTTAGCCAAAGAAGTTTGTACTAAAGAACAATATTCTTGGTCAGAAAAAAGCTGGGATATAGTAAATGGTCACACTCAACAAGAAGATTCAGAGAAAAAATATAGAGTTATCGCTTATGATTTTGGCGTCAAAAAGAATATTTTAAGAATGCTTGTGGATCGGGGATGTGACTTAACCGTTGTACCGGCACAAACTTCTGCGGATGAAGTCTTAGCAATGAAACCCGATGGAATTTTCCTATCGAACGGTCCTGGCGATCCAGAACCTTGCGATTACGCTATTTCTGCCATCAAAATTTTCTTAGAAAAAGAAATCCCGACGTTCGGAATTTGTTTAGGTCATCAATTATTAGCAATTGCTTCTGGTGCAAAAACTGAGAAGATGAAATTTGGCCATCATGGAGCCAACCATCCCGTGGAAAATCTAAAAGATAAAACGGTTTTAATTACCAGCCAAAACCATGGTTTTGCAGTTGATGAGTCTTCACTTCCTTCTGAAATAATCGTAACCCATAAATCTTTATTTGATGGAAGCCTTCAAGGCATCGAACATAAATCAAAACCAGCCTTTGGGTTTCAAGGTCATCCAGAAGCAAGCCCGGGGCCCCATGATGCAGCACCGCTGTTCGAACACTTCATTCAGCTCATTAAACAAAATAAAAATGGAGGGGCGCGATAATGGGTAAACGTACAGATATAAAAAGTATCCTCATTTTAGGCGCTGGCCCTATTGTTATTGGTCAAGCTTGTGAATTTGATTACTCTGGCGCACAGGCTTGTAAAGCATTACGCGAAGAGGGTTATCGAGTCATTTTAGTTAATTCCAACCCCGCAACTATAATGACCGATCCAGAAATGGCAGATGCCACTTATATAGAACCTATTCATTGGGAAGTGGTTGCAAAAATAATTGAAAAAGAAAAGCCGGATGCTCTACTTCCAACAATGGGTGGACAGACTGCTTTGAACTGCGCACTAGATCTAGCATCTCGTGGCGTACTAAAAATCCATAACGTCGAAATGATTGGCGCTAACCGAGAAGCGATTGATAAAGCAGAAGATCGCGAAAAATTCGCCAATGCGATGCGAAAAATTGGCCTCGATATGCCAAAAGCAGGAATTGCTCACACTATAGAGGATGCGCGACGAGTGCAAAAAGAAGTTGGCTTCCCTTGCATCATCAGACCATCTTTTACCATGGGTGGCACCGGTGGTGGTATTGCTTATAATCGCGAAGAATTTGACGAAATTTGTACTCGCGGATTAGAACTTTCTCCTACCACAGAACTGCTAATTGACGAATCATTAATTGGTTGGAAAGAATATGAAATGGAAGTGGTGAGAGACAAAAATGATAACTGTATTATCATTTGCTCAATTGAAAACCTCGATCCTATGGGAGTACATACCGGTGACTCTATTACGGTTGCGCCGGCGCAAACTTTAACTGATAAAGAATATCAAATTATGCGAAATGCTTCTCTAGCTGTACTTAGAGAGGTTGGTGTAGAAACTGGCGGGTCTAATGTTCAATTCTCAATCGATCCTAAAACAGGGCGTATGATTGTTATTGAAATGAATCCTCGTGTTTCTCGATCTTCGGCACTTGCTTCAAAAGCAACGGGTTTTCCTATCGCTAAAATAGCTGCAAGCGCTTAAAACCTTTAACTTAAGGACATAATTGTCCTTTTTTCCACTTCGTTACGTATAAATGGAGGTAAGATTCATTTCGTTTTTTTAAAA
>NVTT01000027.1 GCA_002401655.1 Gammaproteobacteria bacterium
GCCGCAGCAACGCCTAGCGGAACAGAGCAATCAACATTTGGGCATGGCACAATAGACTCAAAATAGAAAAAAACTCTGTACTAGAAATGCTAGGGAGCATTGACCAATCCTACTGTTTAGATTTATTGAACGCAATTATTGAATCAGATTCTCAAAAAGTCTTATCGATCATAGAGAATATGTCTCAGTATTCTCCTAATTATGCAGAAGTAATGTCTGACTGGTTAACTTTAATGCATAAAATTGCAGTGACTCAAGCGGGTATGGGATTTACTTCGGGGACGGATGTTTCAGAGACTGTCGGTTTCGATGATGAAAACTCATTAGAGAATCTTGCCAATAGAGCGAGTCCAGAATCTATCCAACTGTATTACCAATTAGCTTTAGTTGCCAAAAAAGATTTAGCTTTCGCGCCTCATCCTAGACAGGGTTTTGAAATGGCCTTTTTAAGAGTCTTAGCGTTTAAACCAAAAACGGTGAAGTCGGTTAAATCCAAACCTCTTGAATCCAAATCGACTAGTTCTCAACCAATTACTTCTAAACTAACAGCAGAAGTCGCGCCTTCAACCGAAAAAAAAAACTCCCTGAATTAGATAAATTAGATAAATTAAAAAACATCGTCAAAAATAACGTCGATACTAGAATTGAAACTAGACTAGAAACTAATATAGCCACTAGTCAATCAAACTTTGAGTCTGAATCTGCAATACCGCTTGACGATTCAAAAGAAAATACAGAATGCTCGAATCAAATTGAAACACATCCAAACCAACAGTCAGAACCATCACAAACGTTACCTATCGAAAATATAAAAGAGACTGTAGCGAGTGGGGTCATTGAAAAGGTCAAAATTTCTGTAGAAAACTCAGGAGTTGTTAATAGTGAAACCCCAAAGTTAGAAGCAGTTAATAATGAAACTATTAAAAATGAAGAGCAAGAAACAATTACCATTATTGAAGAACCTAAACCAAAAATAGCGGTTCAAACAATTAACAAAAGTAATTGGCATTTAGCTTTGAGTTATTCTGGTATAGAAGGAAACGGGCTACAAGTTTTATTAAATTCACTGGCGGAATATGATAATAATCAATTAATTATTCGGCACTTGCCAAAAGTGGTACATTTATTAACGGATAGTTTAAATGTTTCAATGATTCAGTATTTACAGGACTATTTTGATGATGCTAATTTAACTATTAACTTAAAAGCAAAAGAAGAATTAATAAACACACCCAGAGATAGAAAAGTCAAAAGGCATGAAGATGATATAGAAGCCTTTTGTAAAGAATTGACAGACAACCTTTGTGTCGCGAAATTACAAAGTGAGTTAGGCGCAGTGATTGATAAACAAACGATAGATGTTAAATCTAAAGATTTTTAAAACATGTAATTATATACAACCAAATTATCCAAAAGTATTTAAATAAAATAGAAAAACATTAGAGAGAGAATTAAATGAACGGTTTAGGCGATTTAATGAAGCAAGCGCAAAAAATGCAAGAAAAAATGCAAAAAGCGCAGGAAGAAGTAGCYAATGTTGAAGTSACTGGTGARTCWGGTGCGGGCATGGTGAGTATWACTATGACCGGTAAGCATGATGTTAAATCGGTAAGAATTCAAGATAGCTTGCTTACCGAAGATAAAGAGATACTCGAAGATTTAATTGC
Organism: Gammaproteobacteria bacterium; assembly: GCA_002401655.1. Lineage (GTDB taxonomy): Bacteria > Pseudomonadota > Gammaproteobacteria > Enterobacterales > Kangiellaceae. The sequence goes on from NVTT01000027.1 coordinate 1,668, forward strand.
TGCTGCGGTTAATGACGCGGTGCGTAAAGTAGAAGATTCGACCAAGGATATGATGTCATCCGTCACAGAAGGTTTGCCAATTCCTCCTGGCTTTAAAATGCCATTTTAATATGAGTGCGTTTTTAAAATGAATGAAACATCATTATTAAACGAGCTAATTGATGCATTAAGTTGTCTGCCAAGTGTTGGCCGCAAAACGGCTCAACGCATGGCGTATAATTTACTTGATAAAAAACGTGAGAAGGGATTAGCACTGGCAGCATGTTTAGAAAATGCCATGAGAAATATTGGTAATTGTTCTATTTGCAGAAATTATACAGAACAGTCTGTTTGCCATCTGTGCGAAAATCCGCGAAGAGATAAAAATACGCTTTGTATTGTTCATTCGCCCTCTGATGTTTTAGCGATAGAATCAACTGCWAATTTTAGMGGRAAATATTTTGTTCTTTTAGGTCARCTTTCRCCTTTGGATGGTATAGGACCAGAAGACATTGGTATGCCTTTGTTATCCAAACGATTAGCAGAAGGTGAAGTTTCAGAAGTGATTGTGGCAACATCCTCTACCGTTGAAGGTGAAGCTACAGCACATTATATTTCTCAAGTTGCCAAGCAAGTAGAGCAAAATAATGTGAACGTAACAATATCTGTTACTAGGTTAGCGCAAGGAGTACCGGTTGGCGGTGAGCTTGAATATTTAGATCAATCGACTCTGGCTCTTTCTTTGGCTAATCGTAGCGAGTTTTAGATTAATAAGTCGTTAAATTAGTGGGTATAATTGCATTAAAATATCGAAGAAGTTGAAACTCCTCCCCCTTTGCGAAGGTCGTTACACGGATGAAACTTAGTAGAACAATGCAGGAGCAATTGTCGGGGGATTGAGGGGGATTTATCTTTGGTGCTAATAAGTATAACTATTAGATGCTAAAAGCAACGTCTCAAAATCTCCCCTAGCCCCTCTTTTCTAAAGAGGGGAACTATTTAATAAACAATTTGGTAAGTTAAATAATTTTATTTAAAATATATTAAGAAATGAAGAGAAAAATATGCGAGTCGTTGAAATTCTACTAGTTGAAGCACCACATAAGCCTGGCAATATGGCAAAAGTTTTAGCGGTTATCGGCGATCTTGATGTTACCGTCGAGGGCTTGAATGCGGTAAGACGGCTTGATGAAGAAACTATTTGGGAAATCACTATTGAGTATGACGATACACTCGATATTGAAGTGTTAATTGAAGCAATTAACCGATTACCTGAAACAAAAATGGTGGGAAAATCGGATCGTGTTTTTAATCGCCATAAAGGTGGGAAGATTAAAACCGTTTCCAAAATATCCATAAACTCTTTAGAAATTTTACGTGATGTTTACACCCCAGGCGTTGCGCGAGTTTGTGAAGCTATAAAAGAAACCCCTAGCAAAATTAAAGAATTTACTAACATTCAAAATACTGTCGCTATTGTTACTAATGGTACTGCGATTCTTGGTTTAGGTGATATTGGTGCCGAAGCTGGCTTGCCGGTAATGGAAGGTAAAGCTGCCATTTTATCTGAATTAGTTGAACTTTCAGGTGTGCCCATTTTACTCAATACAAAAGACAGTTTAAAAATAATACAAACAGTAGAAGCCATCTCTCCATCATTCGGCGCTATTTTGCTAGAAGATATTAAAGCGCCAGAATGTTTTGAAATTGAGTCCGAACTAATTCGGAGAATTAATAAACCAGTTTTTCATGACGACCAACATGGAACAGCTATTGTCGCTTTAGCTGCTCTACTTTCAGCTACTAAAAATCTAGGGGTTAATATTAAAGACTGTGTTTTTGGTCAAGTGGGTTTAGGCGCTGCTGGGATTGGAATTTGTAGTTTAATGAGAGATTACGGTGTGAAAGATGTACTTGGAACTGATATCGATCAAGATGCCATGTTACGGTTAGGTGGATTAGGTGGACAAGCCTGTTCGTTAGATGAGTTAATGTCTAAAGCGGATATAGTCGTCGCTACAACCGGCGTAAAAGGATTAATCAAACCAGAGATGGTGAGGAAAGGTCAAATTATAATGGCCTTAACAAATCCTGATCCAGAAATAGAACCTGATGTTGCGATGGAAATGGGTGCTGCTTATGCCACCTGCGGAAAAATAGTTAATAACATGTTAGCGTTTCCAGGATTATTTAAAGGGACATTGGAAGCTGAGGTTACGGAGATTACCCATTTGATGAGAATAGCAGCTGCTGAAACTTTGTCACGGTTGGCAAAGGACGGAGCTTTGGTTCCTTCTGCGCTGAATCAAGATGCTCATCATGCTGTGGCAAAGGCTGTTTTTGATGCTGCGATTCGCGGTGAGTAGAAAAACAAGTGTTTTTAAGTCTAATATGTTTTTCTTGCTGGTGAGTCTGAGATTTTTCACTTAGTTAGGAAATGATTTTTGTAGGCTTTAGGATGACTATGAAGCAATTTGATGAAGTGGCTAGCAATAGGTCTGCACATAATAAATTAAGAGGACTAGTTTTTAATTTAAGTTGGCCACAATTTATTGGTGCATTAACATATCAAATTAGTGAAAATTTTTTATTGTGCGGTGCACTTTTAATTTTAGGATTGATCGTTAGTATTAAATTAGAATTAAGAAAAATAGCAGTAGGGGAAATAGGCGTTGGGGTAATGATAAGTATATTTTTAATTTACGTATCAAGTTTTATGTTACCTATCTCTTATTATTTTCTTATGCATTCATCCTTTACTGAAACTAGCGCAAGAGTTTTCATTTCAATAGTTACTCTATTATTGTTAATAGCCTATTTCCAATACATTAAGTATTTTGTTACAACGAGTAAAAAAAGCATTCCTTAAATTGAGAATGAAGGTTAGAGTATTTTCAGCAGCCTGATAAAACTGTCTATTCAAAAAATAAATATTAACGATTTTGCCAAACCGTCGGGTTTCCTTCGTCTACCCGACCTACAATATTGAATGAATTTATTGAGCTTGTTGGTATAAATAAATTCCACCAGCGATAAGGATCGATACCGCGATCACTGCCAATGTGATTTTCACCAAACTCCATGGACGTTCTCCCTGAACTTCTCCCGTTCTAGCATTCACCAAAAATCGATAAACTTTCTCTTTATATTTGTAAGCGCTGATCCAAACCGGCAGTAAAATATGCTTGAAAGAAATATTTGAATGCTGAGTTGATACTGAGTGAATGCGTTGTTCATCACCACCAATATGCCATCTTATTGCGATACGAATTTGATCATCCATGATTTCTTTACCCACTTCAAATCCTTGTTCCAAATTAATTTGGTAGCTCTCAGATTTAAAACCACTTAAATAATCATCTTTATAGGTTACTAGGTTTTCTAAATCCCAAGGTTCAAGAGCTCTCAAATATTTTCTTGGTAGTGACTTACTGCCGACCACTAATACATCATCAAAATCTTTAGTGACAGTTCCTGATACAGGGTACCATCGAGTTCGCCTTTCTTGTGCGGAATATGTCTCCTGTTTTCCATTAGAGCCTGTTCTGGTTCGTGTGACAGTGACATAATAATAAATCCCTCGTTGACCGGTATAATAACTTAATGTATCTGCATCATATGTCCAGTAGGGAACATAAACTCCGCTAACCGCCACATTCAACTTTGCTTTCTTCATCAATGCATTAGGTGCAAACCACAATCCTTTTAACCAATCTTTATAACTTTGTTTAGCTGTCTTCCTAGTGATTTTGAAGGGTAATAGAGAGCGAGGTTTTATCAGTTTTTTTGTTTTAGCAGTGGCGACAATTTCACTATCGCAAAACGGGCAGTTGGAAGATGTAACGTTTGCTTCCGTGGTCGACTCGGCGCCACAGGAGGTGCATTTTATAAATAGTTTTTCTTCGGTAATTTCGTCATCCTGCATATTCGCAAGAAATTTTTTGAAGTCTAATTCTTGAATGTCTTTTTCCGATTTGGGAATTTTGTTTTGATGATCACAGTATTTGCATTTTAAGGATTCAGTGCCCGGCGCGTAAGTTAATTTAGCTCCGCATTGGTGGCATTTGAATTCGCTTGCTTTGGTTTTTTCCGCACTCGATGGTTCACTACTTTCTGCAGTGTTTGCTTCTTTAACTGAGTTTAAATGTGGTGGAGTGCTTGCCATTTTATGTCCTATATTTTTATAGAGATGGTATCTACATTTAGATTTTACATCGGAGGCAAAGGTGGTGGCATAGATGAAAATAGTTTGTTAATTTCGGCAACACTCCCAGCACTTTCCCAATTCGCCATACCTTCTGTCCACACCAGGCTTTCTTTAGTAATAGAAGTATCCTTAATAAATATTTTTATTTGGGCAATTGATAAAGGTCCTTTTGATTCTCCATTAATTGCCACATGGTAAGTTTTAGATTGTGGCAACGGAGGAGGCGCTGCTGGTGTTGGTGCCGATCTAGGTGCTTGCTGGTTATTGGATTGATTCATTCCTTGACCCATTTGATTAGCCATTGCAAAKCCCATTCCCATSCCCATTCCACCWCCRGCCATKCCATCATTYTCKGCKGCTTTTTCCATKGCWGTRGCYGCTTGAAATTGAGTATATYGATTWARGTTRCCAATAATTCCCATRCTAGWWCGTTTATCTAARAYTTCYTCTACYGCYGGMGGTAAAGAAATATTCTCWACCAACATTTTAGTGATATCAATTCCRTAAGCGAGAAARTCRTCGTGRATTTTYTCRSTRATAAAWTCACCYARTTCRKTGTAATTRGCSGCCATRTCCAAAACWGGWATYTTSGCTTCRCCAATYAAATCAGCAAAMCGAGAAACRATTAGGTTTCKTAGTTGACTGGTAATTTCATCGGTWGTAAATCGTCCATCGGTTCCAACAATTTCGGTAATAAAKGTTTTTGCATCTTTAACGCGWATAGCATAAGTACCAAAKGCTCTWATYCTTATTGSACCAAAYTCAGGATCTCTMARYGTKATMGGATTTTTAGTWCCCCATTTTAAATCAGTAAAACGRCGKGTATTAATAAARTAGACTTCAGCTTTAAAWGGGCTRTGAAAACCRTATTTCCAACCTTGAATGGTAGAAAGTAGAGGGAGGTTATCGGTTTCTAATTCATAGTCACCGGGTTCGAAAATATCAGCTATCTTACCTTTGTTAATAAATACAGCTAGTTGAGATTCTCTTACGATTAATTTTGCACCCATTTTGATTTCGTTGTCATAACGATCAAAGCGGTATACCATTGTGTCTCKGCTATCATCAGTCCATTCAATAATRTCGATGAATTCGCCGCGTAATTTGTCAAAAAAACCCATAATTGCCCCTAGAATATTTTAGGAATGTTATTGAATCACTTAATTAAGAAACAAGCACTTAAAAGTCGATCATTTTGCAACAGTATAACAAAGGCATAACGAAGCATCAGAAGAAATATTCCAACTTGATTGGACTATTGTCGTTTGTTGCCTTTTTGTTGGCCTGCGATCTTGTTTACGCGTCCCATTATCAATATTCGGTGGAATTTGAAGATTCCTTAGCTAGCGCCAAAATTAGAGTTTGCTTTGATGGTGAGCAAGATGATTATTTGGAAATTGATCGTTTTGTTGCCTATCGGTCCTTAACCGAAAAACCTCTAATTAAAGAAAGTAACACCGATATTGAAATAGAAGGACGCTTTTGGAATGTTAAAGGGCTAAATAAAAACACTTGTATAAAATATAGCATTTCATTTGAAGAAAATTTACTAAAAGCCGATTTAGGTAAAAACAATGCGGGTAGACGAGGTTTGTCTAATTCCAAACGAAATAAAACAATACTTCATTTAGAAGAAAATAATTGGCTCTGGTTACCTGAAAAATACGATTCTTTAGACACGATAGATATTAAATTAATTCTTGCAAATCAATATCAAGTTTCTACCCCCTGGCAACCATTAAACTCTAAAAGACATCATTATCGGTTAGGCCATGAGCCACAAGATTGGGGTTACCATATCGTTATTGGCGATATTAAAGTTGCAGAAATTGAAATAGGGGAAAATCCAAGAATTACGATTGCTACAATTAATGCTAGCAACAAAACTAAGTCGAACACTCAGGCTATCGAACAGTGGCTAGAAAATATTGCTAATTCAATCAAAAATTATCTAGGTCAATATCCACTTAAACACATGCAAGTGGTTGTTTATCCTAAAGCTGGAATTAAAGGCAGTCCGGTACCATGGGGTGAAATTTCACGGGGAAATGGACTCGGGATATTGTTTGTTATTCGCCCTGACCATGCTATTGAAGACTTTTATGATGATTGGACGGCATCACACGAGTTTGCGCACTCATTACTACCCAAATTGCGCTATCGGGATATTTGGTTATCTGAAGGATTAGCATCATATTTGCAGTATGTATTAATGGCTCAAAATAAYCAGMTYACAAAAGAACAATCATGGAMGAGAATTTAYAAAGGAYTTCAAAAAGGYMTRAAAGGCACTCAATCYGTTRRMAGGGAGAARCTTCTTGATGTYTCRGATAATAGAAARAGAGGTKCRAGATCYGGTAGAACSATGAGAATWTATTGGAGTGGYGCGGCTTATTTTTTGAMAGCTGATATWAGGYTACGNAAAGGANTCTAAAGGMAWAGTTGGTTTAAATGAYGTGTTRYTRAAAYTRAGYAAYTGYTGTCTTAAAGGTARYAAAGTRTGGAGTGGTGGGGCRTTGGCTTCAAAACTAGACGAACTTTCWAATACRACGRTATTCTCGATTTTATATAAAAAYATGGCTTATTCTTCAGAATTYCCTAAATTTAACAAAGAGTTYGAGAGTTTAGGTTTTGATATTCCTGAGAATTCGATTAAGCTCGGTAAATATAGAGAAACAATTCTTTCAAATTCAATTATGACGGCTAAAAACCAAAGCCACTAATTACCAATAAGGACATGAATAAAACTATGCACAAAACCATGTTTAGTACATTTATTATCAAAGATATTTTATGGCTAATCTCGAAACTCTTTCTTTTGGTAACAGGGTGGAAGGTTATAGATGAAGATACAAAAAATCATAAAAAATTTGTAATGATAGCGGCTCCTCACACTAGTAATTGGGATTTACCTTATATGTTAGCTATCTGTTTTGTGTTAAAAGTGCAGCCCTATTGGATGGGGAAATCGCAGATATTCAAATTTCCTTTTAGAGGAATGATGAAATGGATGGGAGGAATTCCGATTGATCGAAGTAAAGCTAATAATGTGGTGGAAGCGACTGCTGAGATTATGAAGCAATCAGAAGAGCTAATCGTGACCATTCCACCGGAAGGCACGCGGTCTAAGGTAAGATACTGGAAAAGTGGTTTTTATCATATTGCTAACTTATCAGGTGTTCCCATTGTTTTGGGTTTTTTGGATTATAAAAATAAGAAAGGTGGCATTGGTGGAATGATTAAACCAACTGGAAATCTTGAAGAAGATATGGTGAAAATTAAGGCGTTCTATCAGTCTATTCAGGGAAAGAATACAGTTAATTAAATAAGTTCTAAGTAATTGAAAGACACGGGTAGAAGGAGTTTTATTATTATAGGAGCTATTGTATTTAACAATACATAACAGAAAATTGTTTCCGATTAAAAAATCTCAAACATTTTATGTCGTTGAATTTTAATAGTCACTTCACCTTCATAAAATTTCAAAAAAAATCGTTAAAATATCAAAGAGAACTCTATGAATAACTGTTGTTCGACAGATGCATCTAAGGCTTATCCTCCAAGCACACCACCCAAACAATACACCTGCCCAGTAAACGGCAAAAAGTATGCATCCGTACAACCAAAAACAATCAAACACCATATTAAAGAACCATGGAAGTGGAATGCTAAGTCCCAAGGCTACTATTTTTGTGATGATCCAGATTGTTCTGTGGTCTATTTTGCTGAGGATGGTTCAATCATCGAACAGTCAGAATTACGAACCAAGATTGGAATTAAAGTGAAACCGAGCAATTCTACGGTTTKTTANTSTTTWKWTKYARMTANKGMMWSMTGMTRKAWATNMGCCYYRAASCNTWRAKCWTTTRTTGTTAAAAAYACWAAGSAACATAATTGTGCMTGYGATATTCGCAATCCATCTGGTAGGTGTTGTTTAAAAGACTTTCCGAATTAGTTTGTCTTGAACAATGGGGCTAAAAGAGCTAATAATTTGCTTTCAATTCGGATGAATATTCACTAGGGCTAAAGCGTTGAACACCAGCATTCTCAATTAACAAATTTTCTGCTTTAACAATACACTTGCCACAAGAATCACCGACTCCTAGCTCTTGCATGATATCGTCAATAGACTCACAACCCTTAGCTTGCGCTTTTAGGATTTGCTTATCTGTTATTGCATTGCAAATACATATGTACATAGAAAATGACTAAACTGAATGTTAAACTCTTTTAATGAGTATAAGAACGATTCTCATTTACGTCAAGTTAGACGATGAAATTATCCTATTTTCTTTTTTAAAATGAATAGTGAGTCAATGAAATTAGGCGTATAGTTCGTTTTAATAGGGTTTTAGGAGAGTAATCATCTTATCAATCCAACGGCGCTAGGGAACATAGACAAAAGTCAGCAAGGTAAGCCATTTATGAAGTTAGACAAACAAGTAAATAAGCAATTAAATACGGTTCTTAAATCACTATTAACTGGTATTAACCAATACTTTTTACATTCTCGGATGTATGGCAATTGGGGCTTTGATTCACTTAAAAAGCAAAATTATGATTATTCTATTAAGTTAATGAAAGAATCTGATATTGTGATTAAGCGTATTCTGTTTTTGCAAGGTTTACCTAATCTTCAAGCTCTTGGTAGTTTATCTATTGGCACCGATGTACAAGAATCACTGCAAGGCAACATGACTTTTGAAGTGGAATTACGAGAGAAATTGGTAGAAGCGATTGAATATTGTGAGTCTGTATCGGACTATATTAGCCGTGATAATTTAACCGAAATATTAGAAGAGTCGGAAGAGCAAATTGATTGGTTGGAAACTCAAGAATATCTGTTAAGCAGTATGGGATCAGAGAATTACTTGCAATCAGCGCTTTAAATTAAATTGTCGTTATTCGAATTGAAATTAAACATTAAAAGAATATAGGAAAATATCATGAAAGGTAGTCCAAAAGTAATTCAAAACTTACAGTCGCTCTTAGAATCGGAATTAACCGCATTTGATCAATATTTTATCCACGCAAGAATGTATGCAGACTGGGGATTAAGTAAATTAGATGAACGAATTTCCCACGAGGCAGATGAAGAGAAATTACATGCACAAATGTTAATTGACCGGATTTTATTTTTAGAATCAACGCCAGATTTATCAAAACGTAGTCCTCTCAATATTGGAACTGACGTGCCGAGCATGTTACAAAATGATTTGGATTATGAGTATGCGGTCGCGGATAAATTAAGAGAAGTGATCGCCATCTGTGAAGAAGAAAAAGATTATCAAACTCGCCAAATACTTTTGAAATTATTAGAAGATACCGAAGAAGATCATATGTTTTGGTTGGAGCAACAAATAGGTATTATCGATAAGATGGGTGTTCAAAATTACATTCAGAGTCAACTATAACTTTTAATACTAGAACGGTTAAAACTACAAGTCGCCTTTCAAATTTTGAAGGATCGAAATAGCTACCAAGCCAGCTGTTTCGGTTCTTAATATTCTTGGACCCACTCTAATTCCTATAAATCCTTTCAAGTCTAATTGCTTAATATCTTTTTCGGACAATCCTCCTTCTGGCCCGATCAATAGTCTGATTGATTGTGAGTCTGAACTATCGGTAAATTTTTTATTTGAAGTTGGTTCTAAATAAACGCTATCAATTTCAGATAGTTGCATCTCATTAATGCCAAGTGGTAAATTGAGTTTTGGAATAATAGCTCTGCCGGACTGTTCGCAAGCACTAATCAAGGTTTTGTTCCAATGTTGCATTTTTTTATCTAGACGTTTATTGTCGAGTTTAACGTTACATCGTTCAGTAAATACGGGAGTGATTTCTGTCACACCAAGTTCAACCGCTTTCTGAAAAATAAAATCCATTTTATCACCTCTAGCAATTGCCTGTAATAAATGGATCTTCAAGTTTGATTCGTTATGTGGGTTTTTTATACTGACGATCTTAATGGTGCAACGTTTTTTTGCAATAGATTCAATTTCAGAAAAATAGTCAAAGCCATCGCCATTAAACACGGTTAAGTTATCGGCCACTTTATAGCGTAAAACTTGTGCACAATGATGTGCGGCTTCCGAAGGTAATTCAACAGAAGTATTTTCGGATAAAGGGATGTCAGCGTAAAATCGGTGGGTTCGCATTTAAATCGCCCCTACCAAAAGTAGGTCCCTTGAGGGAACCCCTCTTCGCAAAGAGGGGAACTTGTTTTTTGATCTCATTAGGAATCGGGAAGTTAAGATATTTTAGTCTCTACATAAATTTCATGATTATGTCTCCCCCCTTTGCGAAGGGGGATTAAGGGGGATTTAATATCGATAATGATCAGGCTTGTAAGGACCATCAACCGATACTCCAATATAATCAGCTTGCTCCTGCGACAATACAGTTAATTTAGCACCGATTTTTTCAAGGTGCAATCGRGCKACTTTTTCATCTAAATATTTTGGCAAAACATACACTTCATTTTGATAATTATCACCATTTTTCCAAAGTTCTATCTGAGCCAGGGTTTGGTTAGTGAATGAGTTTGACATAACAAAGCTTGGATGGCCTGTAGCACAACCTAAATTTACTAATCGACCTTCGGCAAGCATAATAATTTTATTACCATTAGGTAATTCAATGTGATCAACCTGCGGTTTAATATTATCCCAAGTGTATTTTTGCATGGCTGCAATTTGGATTTCATTATCAAAATGACCGATATTACAAACGATGGCTTGATCTTTCATTCTCAACATTTGATCTTCTGTGATGATATCGAAATTACCCGTAGTGGTTACAAATATATCAACATCGTGGCAAACATCATCGGTTCTAACGACTCTATAACCTTCCATAGCGGCTTGCAGTGCGCATATAGGATCTACTTCTGTCACCATGACAGTTGCACCTTGTCCACGTAAGGATTGTGCACAGCCTTTTCCAACATCGCCGTATCCACAAATCAAAGCAACTTTTCCTGCAATCATTACGTCGGTAGCTCTCTTAATTCCATCTAATAAAGATTCACGGCAACCATATAAATTATCAAATTTTGATTTAGTTACGGAATCATTAACGTTTATCGCAGAAAAGGGTAGTGTACCTTCCTTTTGCATTTGATATAAACGATTGACTCCGGTGGTTGTCTCTTCGGTAACGCCTTGAATATTTTCGCTACACCTTTTGTAAAGTTCAGGATCTTTTTCTAATTGAATTTTGATAGCTTTGTACATTTCGATCTCTTCTTCACTATCAGGATTATCTAAAACACTAATATCTTTAGATGCTTTCAATCCTAAAACTACAGCTGTAGTTGCATCTCCACCATCATCCAAAATCATATTACAAGTCTCGCCGTTACCCCAATCCAAAATACGGTGAGTGAAGTCCCAATATTCTTTTAGTGTTTCGCCTTTATAAGCAAAAACGGGAATATTCTTTTTTACCATAGATGCGGCTGCGTGATCTTGGGTGGAATAAATATTACATGAAACCCAGCGAACTTCGGCTCCTAGATTAATCAATGTTTCCATCAAAACCGCTGTTTGAATTGTCATGTGTATTGAACCAGCAATTCGAGCACCTTTTAAAGGTTTAGAGTCGCCAAACTCTTTTCGCATTGCCATAAGCCCCGGCATTTCAGTTTCCGCAATAGAAATTTCTTTATCTCCCCATGTAGCAAGAGAAAGATCGCGGATATAAAAATCACCATCGTGATCAAAAGTATTGTTGTTGATGTTACTACCAATATTATCAGACATTTTATGTCTCCATTCTAAAATAGAATGAGCGCCCTTTAAAAATGATTGACCAAATTGAGCGTGACAATTTATTGTTAGTTTCAGATTAAATTGAAACGAATAAATGAAATTGCTGCAGCGCCCCTCAATTGGCTTTTACGATATAAAAATCTGGTTCTTAAAATCTGGTTCTTAAAATCTGGTTCTTACAATCGGACTATTTAAATCCCGGAATCCGCTCTTAATGCTTCCGCTTTATCTATGGCTTCCCAAGTGAAATCATCATCTTCTCGACCAAAATGTCCGTAAGCTGCTGTTTTCTTATAAATGGGTCTGATTAAATCTAACATTTTAATTAATCCATAAGGTGTTAAATCAAAGTGGGCTTTAATTAACTCAATTAATTTATCATCAGATATTTTTCCTGTTCCAAATGTATTTAAACTAATACTCGTTGGCTCCGCAACGCCAATGGCATAAGATATTTGAATTTCGAGCCGATCGGCTAGACCGGCTGCGACGATGTTTTTAGCAACATATCTGCCCGCATAGGCCGCAGAACGATCAACTTTTGATGGATCTTTTCCTGAAAAGGCACCGCCACCGTGATGCGCCGCTCCGCCGTAAGTATCAACAATAATTTTACGACCAGTCAGCCCACAATCACCCACGGGTCCACCAATGACAAAAATTCCAGTAGGGTTAATGTGAAACTTTGTACCTGAATGAATTAATTCTTTTGGTAGTACCGGATTAATTATTAACTCTCGTATAGCCTCTTGTAAGTCTTTTTGACTCACATCGGGATGATGTTGTGTGGATAAAACGACCGCATCAATGGCAACCGGTTTGCCTTGTTCGTATCGGATAGTTACTTGACTCTTCGCGTCAGGTCTTAACCAAGGGAGTATGTTGTTTTTTCTGGCTTCCGCTTGTTTTTGCACTAATTGATGAGACCAAGTGATTGCTGCAGGCATTAATACGCTAGTTTCATTGGTCGCATATCCAAACATAATACCTTGATCGCCTGCACCTTGATCTTCTTTAGTGCTTCGATCAACACCTTGATTGATATCGGGTGATTGCTTTCCTATTGCATTAAGAACGGCGCAGGTTTTACCATCAAACCCCATTTCGGAATTGGTGTAACCGATATCACATATCGTCTGGCGAACTATTTCTTCGAGATCGACCCAAGCAGAAGTGGTGACTTCCCCAGCAATAATAGCCATGCCAGTCTTAACCATAGTTTCAACGGCAACTCGCGCATGCGGATCTTTCTCCAAAATAGCATCTAATACGGCATCTGATATTTGATCCGCTATTTTATCTGGGTGTCCCTCAGAAACTGACTCTGAGGTAAATGTAGAATATTCTGACATTGCGAAGTCCTTGATGGTTAGGCTCATTTATCAACTCTACTAACCATAATTTAAATTTGGCGAACTACTTTGTATTGATGAATGAATTAGTCAAAGTATAGAAGAAAATTGAAAGAGTTTTCAGTTTTACGACATCAATTAATTGGATTTGATGATTATTAAACTAAATGGGATATTTAATGAGGATTGTAACGCTAAAACCTCTTTATTAACAGGTGCTTAGTGATAAAAAAACAATAAACATCCTTTCATCTCTAACTGGGATGAATCCCTGTCTCTGATATGTGAATTAGGCATACGAGATAAAATATCAAATGGCTAAATATTGGCTATAATTTAATGATAGTCCAAGGAGTTTAATTTTTATGCCCGACACAAAAAAACTACTACTAGTCGAAGACAGCAGTCTTGTTCTCAAAGTTTTAAAACGGATCATTGATAATAATGCCGAATTTGAGGCTGATTTTGCTGAAACCTATGCAGAAGCAAAATTACTAATTGCGGATAAACCTGAAAAATATTTTGCTGCATTGGTTGATTTAAATTTACCCGATGCTCCTAAAGGTGAAGTCGTTGACCTCGTATTACAAAATAAAATACCGACTATTGTTTTAACCAGTAGTTATAGTGAAAAGAGGAAGGATGATTTAATCAGTAAAGGGGTAGTGGATTACGTTGTTAAAGAAACTCGCTACTCGTATGAGTCAGCAATTAAAATAATTTCTAGATTAAGCAAGAATCACAACATAAAAGTAATGATAGTGGATGACTCTAGTGTCGCTAGACAGCAATGTTCCCGCCTTTTAGAGAAGTATCTGTTTCAAGTTGTAGAGGCTGATGGTGCGAAGCAAGCAATCAATCAATTAGTCAATAATCCTGATATTAAATTGGTTATAACGGATTACAATATGCCAGATACCGATGGCTTTGAATTAGTTAAATTGATCCGCACTAAATATGATAAACAAGACTTAACCATCATTGGTTTGTCAGGTGATGGAGATACTAGACTTTCAGCTAGATTTATTAAAAATGGCGCTAACGATTTTCTAAAAAAACCTTTTGTTCAAGAAGAATTTTATTGTCGTATTATGCATAACATTGAAACTTTGGAATTGATGGATAAAATTAGAGATGCGGCTAATCGAGATTACTTGACTCAACTTTTTAGTAGACAATATTATTATAAACTAGTTAATGACGAAATTAAACGAGCGCAGGAAAATGCCAGCCCGTTTTGTATTGCGATCATTGAAATTGATGATTTTGATGAGTTTAATAACGTTTATCATAATTATGGGGATAATGTTGCTCTCGCCTTTTCGGAAATATTTTCTTCGGAATTTGAGCAATATTTAATTGGACGACTTAACGGTACTCAATTTGTAATATTCTTAAATAATAAAGATGAAAAGGAAGCATTCGAAGTTCTTGATTCCTTCAGAATAAAGGTGAAAGATATCAAGCTTCATGCGGATGACGATGCAGAAGAAAATACGAGTATATCAATCAGCGTGAGTATTAGTTCTGAGTCTAAATATGAAGCGGATGAAACTTGGTCTATAAATCCTTTGCTAGAAAAATGTGATCAATTATTAGAAAGAGCACGTGACGCTGGTCAAGATATTGTTGTATATGATTAGTTTGATCGATAGGTATTAAATTTTCGACAGTTCAATATATTGTTTAAGATGATAATCAGAATCGCCAAATTGATGATCGTTCATGATGATGCGTTTAACAAATAGGTTAAGAGGATATTCCCAAGTCATACCAATACCTCCATGTAACTGAACACTCTCCTCGGAAACTAATTTTCCAGTTACTCCTGAAAGATATTTAGTAGAGGCTATTGATTTAAATGCTTTATCCCAGTCACTACTTTCATTTGAGTGGATGGCAAAACTTATATCATTAGCTGCTTGAATTAGACTCGCGTCAAGTTGTTCAATTTCTATTACCATTTCTACACATCGATGTTGGATTACTTGAAAAGCGCTCAAAGGTCTGGAAAATTGTTTGCGGTCTTTCATATATTCAACCGTTAAATCTTTGGCTGATTTCATCGCGCCTAACGCTTCCGCAGATAAAGCTAAACAGGTTAAAGAGAAAACCCTTTTAAGAATATTAATGGCGTCATCTGAAATTAGAGAAGATGTAGTCACCTGAATGTTTTTCATTAAGATATCGCTTACAATTTTTCCATCATTTAGTTTTTGAGAACAAAGAGTTAAACCTTCCGCGTTTTTGTCTACAAGAAAAATAGCAATCTGGCTAGAATTTTCTATTTTGGCACTAATAAAAAATTGATCACAGTTTTCAGCACCATACACCATAGACTTCTTACCGTTAAGACAAAAACCGTTATCTGTCGGATCGGCTTGTGATTCAATGACGTCAATCTCATAACGGCTTTCTGGTTCAAAATGGGCTAACGTAATTTGTTTATCTCCCTGCATATATACTTCAACTAGAGATTCTTGTTTTAACTCCACAGCAAGTCTTAAACCCAAAATACCTGCCGATAATAAAGGCTCGTTTGCTGCTACTTTCCCAAGTTCTTGAAAGAGAATRTTKATATCTTCGCCCATCCCACCAAAGCCACCTTGTTGCTCTGTTAACAACGCGCCTAACATACCCAGTTCACAAAGCTCATTCCAAACATTTAAGTCGTAACCTTGCGTTGATTTTTCAATCGAATCTCTTAATTGAGATGTGTATTTGTCGGCGAAAAAACGGTGTAATGTTTCACCCAGCATTCTATGTTCATCGCTATAATTGAATTCCATTATTTTCTCCCTAAAAATTTAACAATTGCTTAGCAATAATGGTTTTTTGGATTTCGTTTGAACCACCAAAAATGGAAAGTTTACGATTGTTTAAATATTTAGAAGAGGCTTTAGTTCCGAGTTGAAATAATGAGTTGTCATCGTCGTACAAATCCGATTGTTCAAGATCAAAATCGATATTAAATTCAGCTGTCGAGGTAGGAGCATAGGGACCCATTGCCTGCCGAGCTAAATCATTAATTTGCTGTTGTATTTCGGTCCCTTTAATCTTCAGCATCGAACTTTCAACACCTGGCGCTTTTCCAGTTTGAACTGACGATAACACTTTAAGATTCATGACTTTCATGGCATTGAGTCGAATTTCAATATCGGATAATTTACTGGCAAAAGAATGGTCATCGATTAAATAGCCGTTACCTTGTTTTATTTTTGACGCTAAAACCTTTAATTGCTCAAGTGCAACAAAAGAGGCGCCAACACCTGCGATATTTGCTCTTTCATAGGTGAGAAGGTATTTAGCATAACCCCACCCCTTATTTTCTTCACCAACAAGGTTGTCAACAGGAACACGAACATTTTGAAAAAACACTTCGTTCACTTCATAACTGCCATCCAATAATTTGATGGGCTTCATTTCGATTCCTGGAGAAGATAAATCAATGAGTAAAAAAGAAATACCTGTTTGTGGTTTGCCATCGGTTGATGTTCTGACTAGACAAAAAATCCAATTGGCATATTGGCCTAATGTCGTCCATGTTTTTTGTCCATTGACAATATATTCGCCGTTTTCCAAAACCGCTTTTGTTTTTAACGAAGCCAGATCGGAGCCTGCACCGGGTTCTGAAAAGCCCTGACACCACCAATCTTCGCCATTTAAAATTCGAGGTAAAAAWTGTTGTYTTTGWTTYTCAGWWCCAAAASCTATAAYAACMGGKGCCAACATGCTAATRCCAAAKGGGAYAAYTCKMGGTGCAAATGCAAAACAGCACTCTTCTTCGAATATGTGACGTTCGATTGACGACCAATTAGTGCCGCCATATTCTTCAGGCCAATGATTTGCTAGCCATCCTTGCTTGTTTAAAATGGTATGCCATTGATCAAAATCTGATTTTTCTAACTCTAAGCCTAGTTTGACTTTTTGGCTGAGGTTTTCAGGTAGATTATTTTTTAAAAATAATCGAACTTCTTGTTGAAATATTAGTTCGTCTTGGTTGTACTGAAGATCCATTTAGGCAAGCCAATGAGTGAAAATTGTATTTCAGTTTAGCATTACCTTTACATAAACTCTTCTATTTTTTGCGCGACCCCATGCTTTACGATTAGTTGCAATGGGAAACTTTTCGCCAAAAGATGATAGTTTAAATTTACTTTCAGGAGCACCATAAGAACTAAGAATTTTTTGCACACTTGCGATACGTCGAGAAGATAGTTTTTTATTGTAACCCTTAGAGCCTTTAGCATCGGTATATCCATTAAGGAATACGATATCAACGTTATCACTATATTTTGCGTAGGCGGCCAGTGATTTCAATTTTTCCAAATTCTGTGGCCTTACTTTATGTTGATCAAAATCAAAATGAAGCGTCATTTTGGTTAACTCGAGTAGTTTATGAGACACTAAAGAAGTTAAACAATTTAAAAATTGATCATAGGGTTGTTTAAAACCAACCGTTGAAAGGGACACGGACACTTGATCCTGTCGACTTTCAAAATCTTGATATTGAAATGTTGGAAATCGACCCACTTCAAGTTCGTTAAGTAGTCGCCAACTACCCATGTCTTTGGCTTTAAATATATGTTTGCCCTTAAGAATTTCTGTTTCTCCGATGTTTCTCGCGCTTTGACCGGGAAACCAATCAGCACTTAAGGATTTTACCGACGCAACTTTAGTAAAGCTAATAGCTTGACGCTTATAGGATAGACTGAAACTCAATGATTCATTTTTTCCTGCAGTCTGCTTGAAGCTCGCTTCACCATAGAAAGGCACTTCGTGAGTTAAATTACAACCGATAGGGTTGCCATTAAATGTCCATTCGGATTCGCTTAGAGGCGCTTCATATTGTTTAAAGCTCGCATTGACGTCGCTTATCCATGTAAATAATACAAAGAGACTAAGTTTTGTGAGTAATACTTTCATCGGCGTTAGAAACTATTTTGTAATGGTTAGTTAAATTATCGGCTTTAAAATAACCAACTTAAGAATTTACTAAACTATTTGGCAATCCATGACTGGTTCATCGGTTATTTGTTAGCGCGTCTTAGTTTTGGGTGATAGAATCTATTTACTGATGAAATGATAAAGTTTGCTCGATTAAAATGACAATGATGAAGCGTAGGTTTCGGGGGTTTTTTCCGGTAATTATTGATGTTGAAACTGCTGGTTTTAATGCTAAAACGGATGCTTTGCTAGAGATAGCAGCTGTTACGCTGAAATTTGATGATTTAGGTAATTTAAAAACAGATAAGGAATTTCAGTATAACATTCTACCCTTCGAAGGCGCCAATCTTGAGCAATCAGCGCTAGATTTTACAGGGATCGATCCAACTCATCCCCTACGAAATGCTCAATCTGAAAATTWTGCACTAAAAGAGTTATTTACTKCGATTAGAACCTTRCAAAAGGATGCCGATTGYCARCGTTCAGTYTTAGTCGGACATAATGCMGGMTTTGATATGGCTTTTCTTTTTTCAGCCTCCGATCGAATYAAAGCAAAACGTAATCCATTTCACCCATTTACTTCTTTTGATACCGCTACATTGTCTGGTTTGGCGCTTGGTCATACYGTWTTAGCTCGTTCTTGTGAATTGGCTAARRTTGACTTTAACGGYGAAGAAGCYCACTCAGCTCTATACGATGCTAAAAARACCGCYGAATTRTTCTGTTTTATYGTAAATAGATGGAAAAAACTCGGCGGATGGCCACTGGGCGACTAGAATATAWGWTAACYGTTCGTGATTTCYATAGTTTTCTWTNGTGAGAATNGGAAAATAGTCAAAAAAGTGGCATTATTATCGTTGACATACTWAGTTAGTTCTCCATAATTACCGCCAWAWAATRCWMGYAAAAAAWTAAYGTTTTCAAGGGATTAGTATGAATAGAAAGATTTCKGTTRTTGGKCTKGGCTATGTTGGTTTRCCMGTKGCKGTKGCKTTTGGRAAAAGTCAYAAAGTAGTSGGTTTTGATCTCAATCAAAAACGAATTGATGAACTGAAAGCGGGYCACGACAGAACKYTRGAAGTCGAAGATGCTGATTTAGCWGAAACYGATATYATTTTYACTWGYRATGCARAAGATCTYGCKCWWGCTGATTTTCATATTGTTGCGGTACCAACACCYATCAATAAGGCKAAYCAACCAGATTTACGWCCAATGTATTCTGCATCTAAAACCATWGGGCAACAGTTRAAGAAAGGTGACATTGTTGTCTTTGARTCGACTGTTTATCCAGGAGCAACYGAAGAAGAGTGTGTTCCTATTTTAGAAGCYGAATCARGTTTARWTTGTGGAAARGATTTCACCGTTGGCTAYTCYCCAGARAGAATCAATCCWGGAGATAAAGAACATACGTTTACAAAAATAATAAAAGTCGTTTCTGGTCAAGATCAAAGGACTTTAGATATCGTTGCTGAGSTATATAGTAGCGTTGTGACAGCAGGTGTGCACAAGGCGCCTACCATTAAGGTCGCAGAAGCGGCAAAAGTGATAGAAAACACACAACGGGATCTAAATATTGCGTTAATGAATGAGTTAGCGGTCATTTTTGAAAAAATGGGTATTGATACATTAGATGTATTAGAGGCATCAGGTACTAAATGGAATTTCTTGCCATTTAGACCTGGATTGGTTGGCGGTCATTGTATTGGCGTTGACCCTTATTATCTAACTTATAAGGCAGAGCAAGTAGGGTATCGTCCTGAAGTAATACAAGCCGGAAGAAGAATCAATGACAATATGGCGCAAAAAATTGTAGAACGTTGTGTTAAGGCTTTGATTTTACAAGATAAAAAAGTTAAAGACTCTAAAGTTGCGATCTTGGGACTGACCTTTAAGGAAGATTGTCCTGATTTACGAAATTCAAAAGTTGAAGATTTAATTAAGCAGTTTGGTGGTTACGGTGTAACACCGATTATTCATGATGCTATGGCCGATACCGAAGAAGCAAAGCAAATATACGGTGTCAACTTGACTAATTTAGATGATATTAAGGATTGCGAATTAGTGATTGTTGCGGTTGCACATAAAGAATATAAAGCGCTATCAGCGCAAGATTTTAGAAATATGCTCTCTGATTCTGGCTCATTCTTCGATTTGAAAGGAATTTTACCAAGAGATGAGTTATCGGCACTTGGTGCTAAAGTATGGCGTATTTAGATATTAATGTTAGCTATTTGAATTGCTAAACATTAATAAAAATTAAATGATGGAGTAAATAGATGAAGGTTTTAGTAACAGGCGCCGCAGGATTTATCGGATTTCATGTATCAAAATATTTGATGAAGCGTGGCGACGAAGTGGTTGGCATTGATAATATTAATGATTATTACGATCCTAATATCAAGTTAGGTCGTTTAGATATGCTGAGAGAGTTTGATACATTTACGTTTGAAAAAATGGATATTTCAGATAAAGAAGCAATGGAAAATCTATTTAAAAGCCACCAGTTTGATGCGGTAATCAATCTTGCAGCCCAGGCTGGGGTCCGTTATTCACTAGAAAATCCACACGTTTATATGGAAAGCAATATTGTCGGTTTTCTTAATATTTTAGAAGGCGTTAGACATCATAAAATTAATCATCTAGTTTACGCATCTTCAAGTTCTGTTTATGGTGCAAATACTCTCCAACCTTTTTCAGAACATCACAACATTGATCATCCAGTTTCCTTGTATGCAGCAAGTAAAAAGGCGAATGAGCTAATGGCTCATAGTTACAGTCATTTATATAATATGAAAACGACGGGTTTGAGATTTTTCACTGTTTACGGACCTTGGGGACGGCCTGATATGGCTTTATTCCTTTTTGCAAAAGGCATTTTAGAAGGAAAGCCAATTAATATATTTAATAATGGTGACATGATCCGAGACTTTACCTATATCGATGATATTGTTGAGGGAATTGTTCGAGTTATGGATAAACCTCCATCTGGAAATCCTGATTGGGATGGTGATAAGCCCGATCCAGCAACAAGCTACACAAATTACCGAGTATTTAACATAGGCAATAACAGCCCCGTTAAATTGATGGATTTTGTTGAGGCGATTGAAAATGCAGTCGGTAAAAAGGCGATTAAAAACTTTATGCCAATGCAACCAGGCGATGTACCATCAACTTGTGCTGATGTTTCTGAGTTAGAAAAAGAAGTTGGATTTAAGCCCGCGACGAGTATCCAGCAGGGGATAGACAACTTTGTGGCATGGTACAGAGAATATTTTAATAAATGATTTTATAGAATGTAGCGTTAATAAATAAAAGTTTGGTAAGTTAAAGCGAGTTTTATCTTTTTAGAATTCAATTAATGTCAATATTACCAGCGAATTAGCTCGAAAACAGGGAGCGTTTAGATATAGTGTTTGAATGCGTAAGAATAGGCTCATTAAATCATTAATCAATTTAGCTCTGCGGTCGATATTTCATTTAAGTTAATGCGAATGGAATATTTTAGAGAATAGCAATAAGGGTAGTTAGGAAATAGCAGTATGGCCTCAGTCAAATTATTTAATCATCACATAAGAACTCCTTTTATAATTCTAATTGTTTTGGAGTTTCTTATATTGTTTGGTTCTGTATATTTTGCCGTTTATCTTCGTTTTCAAGAAATACAATGGCAACCAACGATAGTCAGTCTCGAAAATTTTCCTCTTAAAGCACTTGTTTTTTCGGGAGCGCATATTCTAGGCATGATTGCCATGGGGCAATATCAAAGCCCAACACCTAAAGGAAAACATTTTTTTCCATTCATTCTTCAAAGAGTAACTATTAGTCTTATACTTGGTTCCGCAGGTCTCGTTATCGTTTATTATATCTTTCCCAATTTGTTAATTGGACGAGGGTTGTTTGGTTATGCCTTTGCCGCCTCTTTAGGAGGCATGTCTGTATTGAGAACCATGGTTTATCATTCGGTTGATGGCAAGGCGCTCAGAAGAAAAATTCTAGTTTTAGGGACTGGTAGCCTAGCTCACGATTTGTTGGATTTTGATCCAGAGTCTAATAGTGATTCTCACGGATATCAAAGAGTACTAACACCACCTTACGCTAGTTACGCAATCCACGGTTTTGTGCAAATTATGGATGAAGAAAATGTTGTGGAAGAGAAATACATTGTTAAACCAGGGGATGATTTGGCTAATTATTGTCTTGAATATCAGATTGATGAGGTGGTTGTTGCTATAAGTGATAGAAGGAAAGCATTACCGGTAGATCAGCTTTTAGAATGTAAATTAAACCATATAAACTGTATTGATTTTGTAGCATTCTGGGAAAGAGAAAAGGGAATGTTACGTCTTGATCGCTTAAATCCAAGCTGGATTATTTTCAACGAAGGAGGTAATAGAGGCGCTTTTGGTCATATGTTAAGCAGGTTCTTTGATTTGCTATTCAGTTCCATCATTCTTGCCTTTATGTTACCTATTTTACTTTTAACTGCTTTAATGATTTATATAGAAAGCGGATTCAGCGGTCCTATTTTTTACCGACAAGTTCGAGTTGGTTTAAATGGTAACAATTTTGACTTGCTTAAATTTCGAAGTATGGTAGTTGATGCTGAGAAAAAAGGAGAGGCAAAATGGGCTAGCCAAAATGATGCGAGGATCACAAGAATAGGAAAGTTTATTCGTAAAGTTCGTATCGATGAATTGCCTCAAGTTCTAAATATTTTTCGTGGGGACATGAGCATTGTTGGACCTCGTCCCGAAAGACCTGAATTTGTAGACAAATTATCTAAAAAAATTCCTTTTTACAAAAATAGACATAGTGTAAAGCCCGGTTTAGCAGGCTGGGCGCAGTTAAAATATCCCTATGGGGCAAGTGACGAAGACGCATACAATAAATTGCAGTATGATTTAAATTACGTTAAAAATCATTCTATTCTAATGGATGCCCTTATTTTATTACAGACTGTAGAAGTGATACTATTAGGCAAGGGCGCGCGCTAATCATTAGCAATTGTGCTAATTATACGAAAATAAACTGTTTTGAAGTGGAGTAAAGATATGAAAACTGAGAAAAATAGGTTGGTTAAGAATCTAATTGGTCTCGTTATGGTACTTATTATAACAGCATGTACCAATGCACCAGTATCAAATGATTACGGACCTAAACCTAATCAAAACAAAAAATTATTGGTTGCCCAGTATTTGATAGGTGTTGATGATAAAGTTCAAGTCGATGTTTGGAAACATCCAGATTTAACCGTGAATGTGCCAGTAAGACCTGATGGTATGATCTCCGTACCGCTAATAGGTGAAGTATTAGCTGGCGGAAAAACTCCTAAAGATGTTGCTGCAGAAATTCAAAAACGATTATCAAAATACATAAAGCAACCAAATGTAGCTGTCATTTTGATGGAGTTGCGTAGCCATGAATATTTATCGAGAGTGAGAATTACAGGTTCAGTWAGAACGCCGCTTTCTCTGACMTWTAGACAAGGTATGACAGTGTTAGATGTTGTGCTTGCCGCTGGCGGACTTAATGATTTTGCATCAGGGAATAATACGAAGTTATTTAGACGAATTGACGGAAAGGTTCAAGCGATCAAAATCGACTTAGATGATATTTTCTCAAATGGTGAAATGGAGACTAATTA
This sequence comes from Gammaproteobacteria bacterium, assembly GCA_002401655.1. Lineage (GTDB taxonomy): Bacteria > Pseudomonadota > Gammaproteobacteria > Enterobacterales > Kangiellaceae. The sequence goes on from NVTT01000027.1 coordinate 25,569, forward strand.
TGCAATGGAACCTGGCGATATTCTCTCTATACCTGAAAGAACTTTTTAAGCTAATATAAAATTAAAGAAAAGCCTTGATTCAGAGTTTGGATCAAGGCTTTTTTAGAACGAAAAATCAGGAATAATCAATGAACGATATTATTGGATTCATACTCCGTTTAGTCGCCAAAGAAGCGTTAGCAAGAAAAAAATTAGTTATTTCTCTTTATGTTGGAACGGCAATGTTTTTTGCGGCGATTGCTTGGGTGTGGCCGCAAGTGTTTAATTCTGCGGCAACCATTATAATTGAAGATCGAAATATACTTACCCCATTAATGAAGGGTACAGCACAAACATCGGTATTAACAGAGCCTCTTAAGTTGGCAAAAACGATGATGAATAGTCGTACTACATTAATCGAAGTTTTACAGATCGGGGGTTGGATTGATGATAATACGTCACAAGCGAAAATTGATAGCTTGATTGATGAGCTTCGTACCAGAACGGTTATTTCTAATACCGGCAAGAAAATCATTCATATTAATTACCGAGACAGGGAGCCACAACGGGCGATGCTGGCAACAAAGGCAATGTCAGATATATTTATTAGAGAAAGTAATGCAATAAAAAGAAGAGATAGTCAAAACGCCTATGATTTTATCGATTCTCAAGCGGAAATCTATCATAAGAAATTAATTTTTGCGGATAGAGCAATTAAGGATTTTAGAGAAAAAAATGTTGATTCCACTCCTGGTGCAATGCAAGTTGCTACTGAAAGGGTGTTAACTCTAACAAGAGAATTAGAAGATCTTGATATAGAAATTTTAGGAGAAAAATCAAAGTTGTCCGCACAAAGGTTACAACTGTCAGGTGGAGGCGGTGCTGAAAATACCGCTAGTATCGAAAGAGAAGTTGGTTTGCGAACTAGAATTTCAACTTTAAAAGCAAGCCTAGACGATTTGAGATTAACTTACGAAGATACTTATCCAGATATTGTTCAGATAAAAAGTCAAATAAAATCAACCGAAATTAGAATTAGAAAAGAAATTGATACTAGAAATTCAGGAGAGAAACCAAGTAATCAAGAGCTTTCCGATTCGCCTCTCGCACAAGAATTAAGAAGCGCAATACTTAATACTCAAACTAGTATTACTACTCTAGACTCTCGCAAAGAGCAATTAAATATATTGTTGGATAATGAGAGAAAAAAGATTAACCGAATAAATGCTGTGGATGTTGAGATTTCAGAATTGACTCGGGAATCTCAGGTTAATAAAGCACAGTATAATCAACTAGTTGAACAAAGGGAAAGTGCTAGAATTTCGAGAGATATGGATTTAGCTAATCAAGGGATTAAAGCTAGAATTCAAGAGGCTGCTTTCTTACCGGTAAATCCGAGAGGGGTTAGATTTATGCATATTATCATTATCGGATTACTTTTTAGTTTTGCAGTACCGATTGCTATCGTTTTTGGTTTAACCATACTCGATCAAAAAGTAAGAGATAAGAGAACGTTAACAGATAAATTAAAATTACCGCTATTAGCATCGGTTTATCCAATACAAAGTCAAGCTGAAATTAAGCAATACCATACTAAGTTAGCGACTATGGGATTTATTGTTGCGTGTGTTTGGACTTTTTATGGCGTCGAAATATGGTTAAAGGTGGGAGGATAGGTTATGAGTATCATCGAATCAGCATTTTTAAAAAATCAAAAGAAAAACCCAAACGATCATAGCGATAATAGCGCGCAGAATAGAAAAAGAAGAAAGCATCGAACTGGTTCGCAAACATTAACCAATCAGTTTGCTATCAGAGATGATATAGCGACTATGTCGCAAAGAAGAGAATTTACAAAAGACGAATATCAAGAGCGAGGCCTTATTTCAAAATATTTAGAGGACCCTAAATTAATGAATGAGTATCGAAATCTGAGAACAAAACTTCTTTCAGAAAATAGGTCGGAAAATTTTATTGCAATGGTTACTTCAGTCACACCTGATTTTGACCCTACTTTAATGACTGTAAATATAGCTTCAACATTTGCTTTAGATGAAGGTAAAACTTCTATAGTGATTAATGCGAATGTATCGAGTACCAAAGCGAATGATATTTTCGAAACAGAAACCGAGTTGGGTTTAGTTGATGTGCTTATTTCAGAGAATGTTTCAATTGATGAAATTATTTACGAAACACCGATTAATCGTTTAAGATATATTCCAATTGGACGAAATCCAGAGAGTTCTGCGGAATATTTTAGTGATATTAGAATGAAGAAAACAATGGAAAATATATTATCTAGATATAGTGAACGTTATTTGTTTCTTAACGCTCCATCAATTGCGAACTCTGCAGACACTAGAATTTTGTTGGAAGTCTGTGACAAGGTTTTATTAGTGGTTCCATACGGTAAATGTACAGAAGATAATATTCGTCAGGCAGTACTAGCGATAGGTAGTGATAAACTAGCTGGTATTATTTTAGAAGAGTTTTAATTGAGTGAATGAGTAATGTATAAAAATAATTATAAATGCAAAAAATATAAAAACACTAAGTTAGCTTTGATTTTCTTTACTAGTATAATAGTGAACTATACTGTTCAGCTAAAAGCTATTGAATTTAATTACACATTATTCTCAACTTTACGACACAGTAATAACTTGGCACAGAGTGCCAATGCGCAATCGGGAGAGTCTCTAAATTCAGGTGGAACGTTTGTTTTTGCAAATGAAGCACGTTCTGTATGGTTTGTTGATATGTCCGGTTCGATATCTAAAGAATATTTTTCTGATGATGATTTAACTAGGCAAGATAGGAATACACTTGCAGCATCCATTAACTATATTGCTCCGAAGTCCAATTTTGAATTTTTATTACGTGATGATTTTTCACAAGCTCCTAGAGATCGCTTTGCTACACAAGAAGTTGGTAATTTAGTCAACGTTAATGTTGTTACCGCTCGTCCATCTTATTTTTTTAATATAACGCCAATTGATCAAATTTATTCAGAATTAACTTATCTCAGTTCATCACGTGAAGGAACTCAGGATGACAATAGCGAAATCGGTGCAGAATCTTTTGATTTTATTAATATTGCAAAAGAAATCAGGTATGAAAAAACACTAAATACTACTTCTGATATCTCTTTAGTTTTTAATTCAATAGATACTCGGTTTGAAAATGAGTCAAATGGAGTCGATTTTTTACAAGATAATTTATTTTTACGATGGGTTGGAAGAGGGCCACAAAACCAATTACAAGTAGAGGTTGGACAAACTAGAGTTAAAGATGATAATGGTGATGATTTTGATACAACCCTTTTTAACCTTCTATTTAATAGACAAATAAATCTACAACAAAATATAGCATTCAGCATCCGTAACGGTGTAAATTTTACTATCAGTCAAAATTTTATTGATGATTCTATCAGTGTTGATGATTCTCAAGGTGCATTTGGTGCAGCTCAAAAAATAAAAGCGACGAATTTAATTTATACTTTAACGGGTGATACTATTAGTGGTGATTTTCAACTATTTATATCAGAGTACAAAACCGCAAATGGTGAAAACAATGAAACGAGAAATGGTTTTAGTTTTAATATGACTTATTCAATGAGTCAATATTTTTCCACGGCTCCTCAAACCAACGTAACAATTGGTTTTCAGCAAAATGAAAATACGATAGAAAATAACAACGCAACAGGAACATTAAATATAGACAATAGTGTAAAAATATTTGATATTCAATTTAATTATTTTGCTAGACCTACTCTTTCCTATTTTATCGCTTTCCAAAAAAGGGATACTAGTAGTACAAGTGTTAACACTAGTTTTTCTTCGGGTGATTCCGAATCAATAAGTATTGGCGTAAATTACGCTCCAATCAATAGATAGTTGCGAGCTATGTCTTCAATTTATATGTACCATGCAGTTGGTGATGAAGAACAAACAGCTGGTGCTGATCCTTATTATGCTGTTTCCGAAACTCTATTTTGCGAACATATTAAATGCATTTTTCAAAGTCAACCTTTAGCTATGCAACTAAAGGATGGCTCAAAAATTAATCATTCTTGTATTACTTTTGATGATGGACATTTATCAAATTACCTAGTGGCATTTCCTAGATTGCTAGAAAAAAAATTATCAGCAGAGTTTTATATAAATACTAATATGGTCGGCACAGAATATTTTATGTCTTGGGCACAGCTTAAAGAAATGTATGATGCGGGTATGAGTATTCAGTCGCATGGACATAATCATCATTACTTTTCTGACATGACTGACTCTGAAATAACGGAGGAATTGAAAACATCGAAGGAGTTGATTGAGAGCAACATTGGTAATCTAGTGACGGTTTTTGCACCTCCTGGGGGGCGTACAAATAAACGAGTTACAAGAATAGCGAAATCACTAGGTTATAAATGTATTGCTAATTCCCGCCCTGGAATAGTTCCGTTTTTTAGGTCTTTTGAAGTTCCTAGATTTGCCATTTTAAAACACACAAATACAAATACTATTATGGCTTGGAAAAGTCGATGGAGTCTAGCCACAATAAAAGAAGTGATACGATATAGAATGTTTCGTATAGCAAAATTAGTACTTGGTAATAAACGATACGAGAAAATCCGTATGAAATTATTAACAGGAAGTGAATAATATGGAGTTTGCTTTTTGGTTATCAATTATTCTAATGATATATATATTTGCAGGCTATCCTCTTTTATTAGTTATTTGGAAAATAATATTTTCTAAAAAATACGAAGCGAACCTATCTACCGATGAGTCTAACTTGCCGGATGTAGACGTTATTCTAATTGTCAGGAACGTTGAATCAATCATAAAAATAAAGATTGATTCTCTTTTGTCTTTAGATTACCCAAAAGATAAATTCAAGATTATAATTATCTCCGACAATTCAACAGATGGTACAGTGAATATCATTAATCAAATGAACAATGACTCTATCCGCTGTATTGATAATAAAAACAAGTCCAGCAAGTCCGCAGGAATTAATCAAGCTATAGCTTTATCTGATGCCGAAATTTTACTGTTAACTGATGCAAGACAAAAACATGAACCTTCATCATTAAAACACCTGGTTGCGCATTTTTCTGATAGTTCAATAGGTGCTGTCAGTGGAGAACTTGTTTTAATTGATCCAGATACAAATGAATTTTCAAAGGGGATGGATGCTTATTGGCGTTATGAAAAATTCATTCGTGGTTTAGAGTCCGATATTGACTCAGTCGCAGGTGTTACCGGTGCAATATACGCAATGAGACGAGAGTATTATAAACCTATACCTGCCGAAACATTATTAGATGATGTGTTAATACCTATGAATTTAATTATGAATTCTAAAAAAGTAAAATTCGAATCGAAGGCGATTGCTTATGATGTACCATCTGACGATTTGTCGAGAGAGAAAATCCGTAAGACTCGAACTCTAGCTGGAAACTGGCAATTGTTGGAACTAAATCCATCCCTACTGAACCCTTTTAAAAATCCAATTTGGTTTCAGTTTATTTCACATAAAATATTACGTYTAATWACKCCWATGTTACTRCTRYTAATATTRKTTTCTAATTTTTATATACTCAGTRATRGYATCGTTTATGTTCTRATTTTTAGTGGTCARATCGTTGCTTACGKATTAGTTTTGTTRTCYGATTTTTATCYSMCTCTTAAARAMTTTAAACYGTTAAAAATATGGCGTTCTTTTTTAGTCTTGATGTGGTTTACATGGCTTGGGTTTTGGTCTTTTATTACCCGCCAGCATTTGGCGATTTGGAAGTAGAATGAAAAAAATTAGAGTCCTTCATGTCGTTTTATCACTAGGAACTGGTGGTTTAGAGAATGGGATTATTAATATTATTAATGGTTCAAATAAAGATGAGTTTCATACCGATGTAATTTGTATTAGAGAGCAAGGAGAATTACATTCTAGAATAGATAATTCGTCAACTAAGGTTTTTTATGATGCTAATCTTTCCAGTGGTTTGATTAATTCAATAAAACATATAAGAACAATAATGTTGAGTGAGGGTTACGATATCCTTCACACGCATGGTTGGGCAACCATGCTCGCGGGATACTTAGCAGTATTATCGTTAACGTTTAGTAAAAGCAAGCCGTTGATTATAAATGGCGAGCACGGGACTCTTTATTTTGAATCGAGCCAACAGATATTAATACAAAGGTTTCTATTTAATCGAATGCGTTTGAATTTGTCAGTTTCTGTTGCATTAGTTCATGAGGTTTCTAGGCGTTTTAATGTTTCAATTAATATTTTCAAAGCAATTATAAATGGTGTAAACGTCAATAAATTTGTACCAAGCTTAGAGCAAAGGAATAGTGTAAGAGAAGAGTTAAATCTAAAAGATGAAAATCTATTAATCGGTAGTGTTGGACGTTTAGTAGCAGTGAAAAACTACCCAAGTTTAATTAGAGCTTTTTCAATAGTCTTACAAAAACAGCCTACGGCTCGGTTAGCTTTAGCTGGAGACGGTCCAGAAAAAAAGATCTTAGAGGCCTTAATAGAGGAGCTAGGATTGAAAAATGAAGTTTTTTTGATGGGAAGAAGAGAAGATGTACCGTCTGTTATGAATGCCTATGATATATTTGTACTACCATCATTTCGGGAAGGTTTATCTAATACGATCCTCGAAGCCATGTCTTCTGCACTACCAGTTGTGGTAACAAATGTTGGAGGTAGTCCCGAAATTGTTATTGAAAATAAAACGGGACACCTATTTGAAGTGAATAATACTACCCAATTGGCAGATATATTAGATTCTCTTATGATAGATCGAAAAAGATTACAAACAATGTCCGAAGATGCTCGAAAACATGTGGTTAAAAATTATTCTTTAGAAACAATGGTCAACAATTATCAGCAAACCTATCGAGATTTACTCGAACATAAAAAGAAAGGGAGGTAATTTGAATAATGGCTTTCGCTTATTTTTTCTATTTTGCAAGTTTTGTAACCAGTATTGTTAATCCATTTTATGGTTTAGTTGCATTAATTTTTAGCGTTTTGATTCGTTTTCAAGATCGCTTTCCAGATATCGCAGCAATTAAACCATTTAGTTTGCTTTTCTTAGGATTAATTATTGGTTGTATTGTTAATAAAGATAAGCTTTCTCAACATGTCTGGAAGCAAGATAAATTACTAATTTACATGCTTGTGGTATCTATTCTTGGTTTATTGGTCATGGAACCAGGAGATGTTATTTCTGAAACTTGGGAGTTTGTTAGTTCGTTAGCCTTTTACTATTTCGCTACTCGTCTTATGCAAACAACAAAGCAGTTTGCGATATTATTTGCCGTTATGTCTTGTTGCATTGTATTTATGGGATATGAAGCCATTGTGGATGTTACTTTAAATCCAGAGACTTCCATTTTCATTGATCAGAGAAATGGTCGTTGGCAAGGGTTAGGTTACTATCAAAATGCGAATGAGTTTGGACAATTAATGATTACTACTTTACCATTTCTATTTGCTGCACTTCTGATGAAAAATAGCTTTGTTATTAAACTAGTATCAATTCTATTTATGGGGATTCTTATTTACGTGGTTGGTAAAACAGGCTCRCGTACTGTAATGGTTCTTCTCGGTATGATGGTAGTTTTGACTTTTATTTTACGAGGTAGTGGTAATATTATTAAAAAAGGGATCACTGGAGGTATTTTAGGGATGCTTTTACTTGTCGCTCTTTCTTTTGCTCCAGGTCCTATTCAAGATAGGCTTGAAACGATTTTAGAAGCTGGTTCTGATAAATCTTTTCAGGGCAGAACGCGAGCTTGGGGACATGGTTTTGACATGGTAAGTTGGTATCCCGTGACAGGAGTCGGTAAAGGGCAGTGGAACGAATATCATGGATTAATGCCCCACAATTCCTATGTTCAAATAATGGCCGAACTTGGTCCAATCGGGATATTTTTATTCCTATGGATATTAAGATTATGTTTTATTGAATTTAAACCTTTTTTTGTAGAGACAGATTCAGACCCACCCGATGGAGATTCTACGTCATCGAATTCGTCAAACAAATCAGTTGAACTGCATCCAATTTTTGGTACACCAATGATTGATATATCAGTTAATTCTTCGAATGAGAAAACTGCATATATACCTAGCGATGATGATGAACAATCGAACCTAAAATACGAGCCAACTAATATGCAAAAGAAAACAATTGTTATAGCGATCGCTGTTGTGATGGTGGGTTGGTTAGTCTATATATTTTTGGGTAATCAAGGGTATGCCGTCTGGACTTATTTTTATATTGGTTTATGTAGCGCAGTAAGAAACTTTCATCCTAAAGTCATTGGTAGAATTGATGCTTAACTATTTAATTATTTTATTCTTAACTTTTACGATTATTTTTATTGCATTAGTGGTCGTCTACGTCAAAAAGAAAAATATTGATGTTTGGCTTAGTTCGTACCTAAAGCGTTTGTTTATGAAAGTGGATACAAAAGGTGAACCTGTAGATATTATGTTGTTATTCGTTGACCATTTTGAAATGAATGGTCACGCGGATAGATTAGAAGCTTGGAATTCTGGCTATCCAAAGATAGCCAGTAAACACAAGGATTTTGATGGACAACATCCAAAGCATAGTTTCTTTTATGCTATGGATCTTATGCATGAACATGAACTTGAAGCGCTTCAGCATCTCGTGAAAGATGGATATGGTGAATTTGAACTTCACTGGCATCATGATCACGATGATGAAATATCATTTGTAAAAAAGCTGAACGATGCTTTCGATATATTTCACAAATATGGCTATATGAAACCATATAAAGACGGTCAAAAAGCTTGTTTTTCTTTTATTCATGGAGATTGGTCTTTAGCTAATTCGAGAGGTGAAAACTATTGTGGTGTAGACAATGAGATTAGCTTATTGAAACAAGCTGGTTGCTACGGAGATTATACTTTTCCTGCTTTATTTAATGAAGCTCAACCACCATTTATTAATAATATTTATTACTCAGATAACAATGATAACCCTAAATCCTACTTTCAAGGAAGAGATGCTAAAGTTGGTGTTAAGGAATCAACAAATGAATTTATGATTTTTCAAGGACCGCTTAATATTAATTGGAGAGATTGGCGACATAAATGGCATCCCACGATTGAAGATGGTGATATCAATCGGTTTCCAACACACGATGACCCTAAGCGTATAGATTCTTGGGTTAGACAGAAGATACATGTCGAAGGACAGCCAAATTGGCAGTTCGTTAAGATATTTTGTCATGGCGCACAAGACCATAAATCGGTGGTGAGCGATACGACCGATAGAATGTTTAGTTATTTAGAAAAAAAATACAATGATGGAAAAAACTTTCGTCTTCACTATGTTACGGCGAGAGAAGCTTATAACATTGTAAAGGCAGCGGAAGATGGAAAAACTGGCAACCCAAATGAGTTTAGAGATTATATAATTCCTCATCCTCTTAACAGATAGGGATGAGTAATCTGGTTTTTAGTGAATTGGTTCCAGATAAATTAATTTTAAATAAATTCGATATCGATTTTTCACATGTGAATGTTAAATATAGAATAGAGACTATCAGTTGATTAAAAAGCTTATTAAAATATTAGTTTTGTATTTTGGCCCTTGGAGTCTTTTGCGCTTGATGAAAAGACGGAAAGAAGGGGCAGGGATATCGATCCTTTATGGGCACCGTGTATTGTCGGACGCCATTATCGCGGATAAAAATGATCCCCGTAGAATTACTGGTCATACTAGCGTAAGTGAGGTAGAGGTCGCTATTTTGGAATTAATAAAACGCTTCGATATTATTTCTATGGATGAAGCTGTTGACCAACTTGGCGCTCAAGGCGTTAATAAAGAATCAGTTGTTCTAACCTTTGACGATGGTTTTAAAGATAACTTCAAATATCTTTTACCGGTTTTGAAAAAATATAATGTACCAGCTACTTATTATATTAACTCTTCAGTAATTGGTACTAAACATAACCTTTGGTTTCAGTCAGTGATTAATTATTTTTTCGCGATCAAAGAAAATACAGTGAAAATTGAACTGTCGAATAAAGAATATGATCTATCATCCGCAGATAAACGATATATTGCCGCTTTTGACTTCATGCAATATTTACAAACGAATTATAAGCCAGATAAATTTCATGAAGTTATTGAGTCTGTCGCGGGTGTTAAGGCTCTACCTAACGATGATGATTATCATCTAAGTTGGGATGATCTTAGTATTTTAGCTAAAGAGCCGTTAATTACTTTAGGAGCTCATAGTTATAACCATTATCCATTGGCTTATTGTGATGAAAAACAGTCAAAGTTTGAGATAGAAAAATCAGTTACCGATCTAGAAGAAAAATTGGCGATAAAAATTAAACACTTTAGTTATCCTCGAGGGCATGTTGAGGATTTTAATGATTGGCATATTAAGGTACTTAAAGATCTGGGAATTTCTTCAGCAGTCACTACGATCAGAGGCGTTAATCGAAAAGGACAGGATCTTTTTCAAATTAAACGGGTTGGCTTTCCTCAAAATATTAGCAACGATGTTAATGACTTCTTGTGGTACGTTGGTGGCATTCCACAATTGATCGCTAGTTTACGTCAATAGATTAATAATAAAACACATAAGACAATATATAAGATATGAGATTAAGTACACAAGTCATTTTAACCAGCCTTAGCAAATCGCTAAAACATGTTGGTGTTTTTATTTTGGCGATCTTTTTAACTCGATATTTCACTAAATACGAATATGGCAGTTATATTCAAGTAATGTTAATTGCTAATACTGTTATTTATCTAGCGATTTTTGGAATTCCGTCAAGCGTATATTATTTTTTGCCTCGCTCAAAAGAAAAAAAGCGAATGATGAAAA
>NVTT01000028.1 GCA_002401655.1 Gammaproteobacteria bacterium
TTCTTTGTTGAAGATATTCATTCATTTCTCTGTTATCAATCAATAAAAAATGAATAATCTTTTTTGCTCTTGCAGCTAAGAGTGAAATTAACTCATCCCCTGAAAGTGAGTTAGAAGCCAATAATAAAAGACACTCTTCTTTGTTTAAAGAAGGGTCATTTGGCAATGAAGTTTCATTAGGCATTTTAGCAAAACCTGTGAATGTTATATTAGTATTTTTTAGCATTTATATTCCATGTTTTTTCGAATTATAATTAAAAGTATCATAAGAAGAACTTATAGATACACTATAGATTTTTTATTTATTTACTTTGCTGATATATGATGATAATGCACGTATTTCTTCTTTACTTAAGTTCTTAACCTGCCCTTGCATTAAACCTTTCATCATTTTTCCATAAGAACCATCTTTATAGCCCATTAATGCTAAATAAATTTTTTCTTCACTCCAGATGTTTATAACTTCTGATTTACCTAAAGCAGCTTTTTCACCTTTAAGTCCGTGACAGGAAGAACAGGCTGCATAAAGTTTTTGAGCATTTATTGAAACAGTAACTTCTTTTATTTTATTAAGAACATCTTTTTTTGTTTCTTCAATAACATTAACAAGTTCTTCTTTTTTTACCTCAATTATTTCTTTTGCTTGTTCTTTTGTTTCTAAAATAACTGAAGTATTGGTTCTAACCACGCCCTCTAAATTACCAATTTCATCAATTAAATAACTGAGTTGTTCAGTGTTTCTAGCATGAATTACGGCAATCATATCAAGGTCTCCACTAATAGCATGAACCACTGATACGGCATCAATTTTAAGTAGATTTGCGGTAAGAAAAGATGAAGATTTTTGCTCCGCAGCAATTGCTACATGTGCTGAAATATAATGGTTAAGGTAGTCTTTTCCTAAGGTTAATGTGTAACCGGTTATAGTCCCTTCCCTTTCAAGTTTTAATATCCGCGCTTGTACGGTCGCTCTTGAAACACCTAACTTACGCGCAATTTCTGTTGTCGAAGCTCTTACGTCTGCTTGAAGTACTCTAATCAATTTTTCTTCAGTTTCGGTCGCCATATCAAGCCCTTTTTAGTCAATATTATTCAAATTGCATAGTTTTCTTACCAGTATGTTAGATAAAATTGTTATATATGTCAAAATGACACTGCAAATTGACATATAACTTGTTCATAATTGCTCGCTAAGTAAATAGCCAATTAACAAACCAAGAGATTATTATTATGTCCGAATTACTCGCTGTTGACCGTTCTACTTTTGATCAAGTCATGGTACCCAATTATGCTCCTTCTAAAGTAATCCCTGTTAAGGGCAAAGGCTCGCGTATTTGGGATAAGGATGATAATGAATATATCGACTTTGCGGGCGGTATCGCAGTGACTTGTTTAGGTCATTGTCACCCGAATTTGGTTAATGCTTTAATCGATCAAGGTCAAAAATTATGGCATTTATCTAATACCATGACCAACGAGCCGGCATTACGTTTAGCATCAAAAATGATTGACGCTACTTTTGCGGATAAAGTCTATTTTTCTAACTCTGGTGGAGAAGCAAACGAAGCCGCGTTAAAACTTGCCAGACGATGGGCGCTAGAAGAGCACGGCATAGAAAAAACTCATATTATCGCTTTTAAACAAGGTTTCCACGGTAGAACATTCTTTACCGTAACTGTTGGAGGTCAACCTGCTTATTCTGACGGTTTTGGACCAAAACCAGCTGATATCTTTCATGCAGAATATAATGATTTAGAGAGCGTTAAAGCGTTAATTTCTGACAAAACCTGTGCCGTTGTTATAGAACCTCTACAGGGCGAAGGCGGCATTATTCAGCCAACAGATGAATTCATTAAAGGCGTAAGAGCTTTGTGTGATCAAAACAATGCTTTATTAGTTTTTGATGAAGTTCAAACTGGCGTTGGTCGTCTTGGTAGCCTTTATGCGTATATGGATTTAGGCGTAACACCTGATATATTAACGACTGCAAAAGGTTTAGGTGGAGGATTTCCTATCGGAGCAATGATCACTACTGACGCGATTGCCAAGCATTTAAAGATTGGTACTCACGGAAGTACTTGTGGCGGAAATCCACTCGCTTGTGCCGTTGCAGAAGCGGCTTTCGATACTGTAAACACGCCTGAACTTCTTGCTGGGGTAAAGGAAAAATCAAAGCTATTTATGAAACGATTAAATGCGATCAATGAGAAACATTCAATTTTCTCTGAGATCCGCGGTAAAGGCTTATTGATTGGTGCCGTATTGAATGAACAATACAAAGGAAAAGCTAAAGAGCTCCTCTTAACCGCGATGGACGAAGGCGTAATGGTCTTAATCGCAGGCGCTAATGTCGTGCGTTTTGCGCCTTCACTGATTGTTCCCGATGAAGATATTAACCAAGGAATGGATAAATTTGAAATCGCTATTGCAAAATACCTTTCATAAATAGTYATTCACTTTATTCTAAAAAATAAAGAGTTAAATTTGACTCTTTATTTTTGTATTTAGATTTAAAAAAGAGAAATCTCCATGATCATTATTCGTCCTATTAATACATCTGATTATAAGTCGCTTCATCAGATTGCGGTGGACTCTGGGCACGGTTTCACATCGTTGCCAGTTAGTGAAGAACTATTAAAAAACAAAATAGCTCGTTCTGTAGAGTCCTTTTCTTCTGAGGCCAATACTCCTGGAGATCAAGGTTATCTTTTTGTTATGGAAGATACAGAAACCGGCGAAGTAGTAGGAACCAGTGGGATAGAAGCGGCTGTTGGTCTTGATAATCCTTTTTACCACTATCATTTGGGTAAGATTGTTCATTCCTCTAGTGAATTGAAGGTTCATAACACCGTTGAAACCCTAACGCTTTGTAATGATCTCTCCGGTGTAACTGAAATCTGCACTTTGTTTCTAAAAGAAAAGGCACGCATTAATAGTAATGGACGGTTCTTGTCTAGATTTAGATTTATGTTTATCGCTGAACATGAACATCGATTTAGCGATAAAATTATCGCTGAAATGAGAGGAGTCTCTGATGAAAACGGGAATTCTCCCTTTTGGAAATGGCTAGAAGAACATTTTTTCTCAATTGACTTCCCTACAGCTGATTATCTAACTGGAATAGGTAACAAAGTATTTATTGCAGAACTAATGCCTAAACATCCGATATATGTGAGCTTATTAAGTAAAGACGCACAAGAGTCCATCAATCAAGTCCATAAAAACACAGCGCCCGCTTTGCGTCTCCTAGAATCTGAAGGTTTTACACAAAGTGATTACGTTGATATTTTTGATGCTGGACCAACTATTTTCGCTCAAAAAAGGCACGTTAAAACAATTCAGCAAAGTCGGAATTTAAAAGTTAAATTTGCTATAGATAATCACGCGGATAAGGATATAGATAGTGAATTAAATAGCAGTATGCAACAACGWCATATYATWTGTAATACMAWGACAGAARRYTTTAGAGCSGTRCAGATCCCCGCAATTATTTGTGATAACGAAAAATATATCACCATCCCAAAAGAAGCGGCCAAACATTTGTTAGTTGAAGAAAATGACAATGTTCGAGTAATCCCTAATTAGTATCAAATATTTGATAGGTTTAAAAAAATGACAAGTAAAATTGAGTCAAACATAAGCAATAAAAGTAAGCCACAATTCATTGATGGGCAATGGTTAGTTGGAGATGGCGATAAATTTCAATCGACGAACCCTGCTACAAATGACATTGTCTGGAGTGGTAATTCAGCTACTCAAGAGCAAGTTAATTCGGCAGTTATCAGTGCAAGAGCCGCTTTTGCCGGTTGGTCTGCTAAAAGTTATGAAGATAGGCTGTCCGTTGTTAAGAAATTCGGCGAAATATTGGCAGAAGAGAAACAGAAGCTCGCAACCGCTATATCAAAAGAAACGGGGAAAATCCTATGGGAAACACTAGGTGAAGTAGGTGGAATGATCGGTAAAATAGGAATTTCCGAAAAAGCATTTACAGAAAGAACGGGCACCGTAGAGAGTCAAATGGCTGGGTCAAAAGCCTACATACGCCACAAGCCTCATGGGGTTGTTGCTGTTTACGGGCCATATAACTTTCCAGGTCATTTACCTAACGGGCACATTATTCCTGCATTGCTTGCCGGAAATACCGTAGTTTTTAAACCAAGCGAAATAACGCCCTTAGTTGCACAAATTACGGTTGAGGCCTGGGAAAAAGCAGGTTTACCAAACGGCGTTTTGAACCTTGTTCAAGGGGAAGTTGAAACAGGCATGTTCTTAGCGAATAACTCGGGCATCGATGGTTTATTTTTCACTGGTAGCTCTAACGTTGGACATATTTTACATAAGCAATTCGCAGGACAGCCAGGAAAAATATTGGCGCTCGAAATGGGTGGAAATAACCCTCTTATCGTCTATGGTGTTTCAAATATTGACGGTGTCGTGCATGATATTTTGCAATCTGCATTCGTTACTACCGGTCAACGATGTACATGTGCGAGAAGAATTTTTATTCAGAATGGTAAACAAGGTGATCAAATATTGGCTCGTTTAGTAGAAGTTAGCAAAAAGATAAAAATCGGCAAGTTTGATGATGAAGATACTCCATTTTACGGCTCGCTAGTTTCTGAAAAGGCAGCTATGGATTTAGTTTCTGCTCAGGAAATGCTTCAAAAACTTGGTGGTCAAAGTTTATTAGAGTTAAAGCACTTAGAAAAAGGCACAGGATTTGTATCTCCGGGCATTATTGATATGACGGGCGTTAAAAATATACCTGATGAAGAGTACTTTGGTCCGCTAATTAAAATATTTAGATATGAAGAATTTCAAGACGCATTAACCGAAGCTAATAACACGCAATTTGGTTTGTCGGCGGCACTATTAAGTGACAGTCAAGCGACATACGATGAGTTTTTTACTTCAACTAGAGCGGGTATCGTGAATTGGAACCGCCCTACTACGGGCGCAAATTCTCAAGCGCCATTTGGTGGGATTGGTGCGAGTGGAAATCATCGTGCGAGTGCTTATTATTCAGCTGATTATTGTGCCTACCCTATCTCATCTGTGGAGAATGAAAAAGTTAGTTTGCCTGAAACATTGAGCCCAGKGTTAACGTTTTAATGTAGATTACATAGTATCGTATTTCAATATATATTGAGATATAACATAATTAGGCAAGAAGCTTTTACTTGTGTTTAAATGTCGATAGATAGGACTGATATTAGACACTTAAAACCCGATTTTAAAGGTATAACCATGAAAATTATTATTATTCTATGTTTTTGTCTTCTAATGATTAGTTGCGCACAAACAGCAGATTATAGTTCAGGAAACGTTCAAATTAGTAGAATTACAGACGATCAACTAGTGAAGGACGCTGTAACGCAAAAACGTTATTTATCAAGCTTATTTTTATCGGAAGAGGCGAAGAAGGAATTGGATACAATATTAAAGGAACTAATGTCAAGACATCCAAATTGGCTTTGGACCAAAATAGAAAATGACAGAGTTGAAGTTGGTATGACCAAGCATGAACTTTTACTCTCTTGGGGGAAACCATATTCGACACACAATCGAAAGTCATATTGGATTTATAAGACTGTTGGTAGTAAAAGACAAATCAGTTTTTTAAAGGGTAAAATAAAAAGAATTTTTGTGACAAAGGACTTTAAAAAGAATAGTTCTTCGACGCCTTTAAGTTTTTAGTTTTAATTCATTTCACTGAGATATCCGCATTATGATGGTTAATCATATAGTTTGGCTAATGGATAAAGCCAACAACCTCATAATTTCCCTGTGTCGTTAAAGTAACCAAAACCTCTTCATCAGTCGTATTTTTCCAATACCAACCATGAACACCTTCAAATGGCACCGTCATTGAGCCTTCCATTTTATTGCTTGTAGCAATGGTATAACTTTCAAAATATCCCGTAGTATCGCCTTTGGGTTCGCCATGAAAGTCAAAATATAACGGCTCTTCAGATGCCCACTGATAGGTTAGATTAGAATATTTAGATAGTTTAAATTTATATTCCAACCCTCTATTAGCTGGAACTAATATTTCAACTGAATCTTTGCGAAATTCATAGATACTTTTTAAATCATCAACTTTATCAGTAGTGGGTGTTCCAGCTAAAACTGGAAGGCCAAATAATTCACCAGTGCCTAATGGATCTTTACCAAATTCAATGGGATAAATGATGGAATAGAAGATAGAAATAGCTATAACAATCGCTAGTAAGCTGTTCTTTATTATAGATTTGTTTTCATTCACGTTTGTCACCAATCTTAATTATTAGTAAAATAGCTAGTTAGCTGAAACATCATCAATAAAGTGCCCGCGCCAATCAAGGCAGTATTGATGAAAGTTGAAACAGAGACATAATAAGTTTTATTAGACATGTTTCGAATAAAACTTAAGAATATCAACACCACGCCCAAAGCCAATACCTGACCTATTTCAACACCGACATTAAATGAAACTAGATTAACAACCAAACCATTTTCAGCAATTTCAAATTCTTGGATCTTGGTAGCCAGACCAAACCCGTGAAAAAGGCCAAATATTAGAACCGCGATTTTTGTATTTGGTTGAAATTTGAACAGATGTTTAAATCCACCGAGGTTATCGAATCCTTTATAAACCACTGAGAACCCAATAATGGCGTCAATTAAATAAGCGTTTACCTGAATATCACTTAAAACGCCCGTCAATAAAGTCAAACTATGACCCACAGTAAAAAGGCTGACGTAAATGAATATATCCTTACTTTTATATAAAAAGAAGATGACACCGATTAAGAACAGCAAATGGTCGTAGCCAGTGACCATGTGTTTAGCGCCAATGTATAAGTATGGAATGATGGCTATACCTTCATTACCGATTAAGAATTGTTTGGTATTTTCATCAACACCATGGGCAAAACATTGCTCTGATAATACTGCCAACAGAAAAACTGAGATAATGAGAAACAATTGTTTAAAAAACTTAGTTAGAATCAAGAACAGAACTCTCTATTAGCATGAAAATAAGATAGAATTAGTCAATAATCAAATGGTTAGACTTATCAAAAAGTCAGCTATAGACAATACCAGAGGAACAACAATGATTAAACCTTTAGTGCGCATCTTAGCGTTAATTTTAGTGAGTTTTTCACTCTCACTTTCTGCCAATAAATTTGAAAAAGATTGGCATACCTATTCTAACTATCAAGACGTTGTTACAACACACGTTATTTTAGATTTAGATATCGATTTTAAAACCAAGCAGTTGAAAGGAAGCATTGAGCATCATTTGAAATATGCGCACAAAGGCGTTCAAGAGCTTATTTTAGATACCAGAGATTTAGATATCCATAAAGTTGAAGCTTTTCGTGGTGGCAAGTGGACAAAAACTACATTTAAACTAGCAAAACGAGATGATGTTAAAGGAAGTAAGTTAACCATCGTTTTACCTAGAATGACGAAACGAGTCAAAGTACATTACAACTCGCGTCCAGAAGCATCGGGATTACAGTGGTTATCACCGATTCAAACTGCAGGCAAAAAATTACCTTTTATGTTCAGTCAATCTCAAGCTATTCACGCTAGAAGTTGGATGCCTATTCAAGATACGCCTGCAATGCGTGTTAGTTATGAAGCTAATATTCATACAGCAAAAAATTTACGCCCAATCATGAGCGCTAAAAACGATCCTAAGTGGCATGAAAATGGTGATTACCATTTTGAAATGCCTCAGCCTATCCCTACCTATTTAATCGCGATTGCTGCTGGCAACATCCATTACAAAAAGATGTCTAAACAAACCGCGATTTATTCTGAACCTGAATTATTGGATGCCGCAGCGGCGGAATTTATTGATACTCAAGCAATGATTGATGCAACCGAAAAAATGTACGGCAAATACCGTTGGACTGATTATGATTTACTGATATTACCGCCCTCTTTTCCTTTTGGCGGAATGGAAAACCCTAGACTGTCTTTTATAACGCCTACTGTTATCGCTGGCGACAAAAGCTTAGTAAGTTTAATCGCTCACGAACTAGCACACTCTTGGTCTGGTAATTTGGTGACCAATGCAACATGGCGCGACCTTTGGTTAAACGAAGGATTTACAAGTTACGTTGAAAATAGAATTATGGAAGAAGTCTTTGGTAAAGAGCGCGCAGTCATGGAACAAGCTTTAGCTTATCAAAGTCTTAAAGAAGAGCTAGTGGAGTTGCCTAAAGGCGATACTATATTACATATTGTTATTGAAGGACGTGATCCTGATGATGCATTTTCAGGTGTACCTTATACAAAAGGTCAATTGTTCTTAATGTTTTTGGAAGAGCGTTTTGGTAGAAAGGACTTTGATGCTTTTCTCAGAAAATATTTTGATGATCATGCGTTTGGTAGTATTGATACCAAAAGTTTCACTCAATATTTAAAAACCAACTTGATTGATAAACATGCAGGCAAAGTTTCTATCGCAGAAGTAAATGAGTGGATTAATGAGCCAATGTTGCCTGCTAATTCGCCTAAACCAACGTCTGATGCTTTTACTAATGTAAAGTCTCATATGGAATCTTGGTTAAGCAATGATGTTAGCTCTGGAAATAATGGACTATCAAAGATTCCAACAAAAAGCTGGACAGTTCACGAATGGTTGTTTTTCATCAATAATTTGCCTAAAGATATTTCACTTGAAAGGTTAAATGAACTTGATTCACAATTTAAGTTAACTCAATCAACTAACAATGAAATTGCTCACGCTTGGTTGCTATTAAATATAAAACGTGACAACCCGGTTATTAACAAAAGACTCGCTAACTATATGATTTCGATTGGTAGAAGAAAATTAATCGTTCCTCTTTATAAAGCTTTGCTAGAAACTGAATCAAAAAGAGCATTTACGCAAGATATCTACAACAAAGCTCGTCCGGGTTATCATCCTTTAGCTCAAGGAACGATTGATGCGTTGTTTGATGGAAAGAAATAGCAATCCGAATAATAAAAACAAGTTAATAGAAAGGAAATTAAATGGTACACGGTTTAAATAGTTTTCGTTTTTTCGCATTCTTTATTGTGTTTGCATACCACATGGGATTATTCGAATTTGGCTACATGGGRGTTCNATRCSYWYWKYNTRTTGNCTRNAYKTTKAKWGNASANCYARNTMANTWGTAAASAWNNGAAWNGAGNCAYTTASYWNNTAATAAATATTTCATTAATTTCTATGGCCGTAGAAGTTTAAGAATATTTCCGCTTTACTTCACCTATTTATTAATCATTAGCATCATAGCCTATGTTTCAATTGAACATTTTAATTATGATGTTGGAGATCGGTTTGCCAGAACACTAGATCAAATCGGCTGGGCTTTGACTTATACCTATAACTTTTTTGCGATGTCATCCGCTTACGAGCAAACTCAAACCATTACCCATTTTTGGTCGCTTGCGGTAGAAGAGCAGTTTTATTTATTGTGGCCATTAATGATATTTGTCATTCACAAAACTTCGGTAAAACGCGCATTAATCATCGTTATATTATCAGGACCTATTATCAGATTTATTCTAGGCAGTATCGTTATGGCTGATACTACAAACTCTTTTAACACAATGAATTTAGCAGTCTACACCTTCACTTTATCGAGTTTCGATGCATTTGCAATCGGTGGTTATTTTGCGATGTATGTAAAACCAATAGGAAATTTCAAGATAATTGCCTTCACTGGAATAGTTATAGTCATCGGCTTTGTTGCTGAATACCTATCAGGCGTTAAACTTGATGTTAGAAGTCTAGGATATGGCAATTTTATGGATGACAGTTATAAACATGTTTGGGGCTACACCCTTTTCTCTTTTGTATTTGCTGCAATGTTGCTCAATATAAAAGCTAAACAATTTTTCCCATTGGTTATGGAAAATAAATTGTTAGCTTACTTGGGTAAAATTTCTTATGGGCTTTATGTTTATCATTTTCCCTTAACTTATTTTGTCGGTCACGAATTAGGAGATATGTCCGCTTATGTTAAAGCTGCAATTATTTTAGTGATGACGACTGTTCTAGCTGCTATCAGTTATAAATATCTGGAAGAGCCATTGTTGATGAAGAAAGATAAATATTTTCCACATTAAGTCCTGAAGTAGCCTCGATTAAATGTTTTTTATGTAATCGAGGTTTTTTAAACAAAAGAAAGTTTAACCACACCGAAGAATCTAACCCTATCCAACCAATCCTTGATTACGTGAACTTCATCAAGGCTACAGATTTTGTTTGTTGGGTTAGTCTTTATCAACCCAACAAACACGGGTTAAATGAAATGAGAATTGCACTGTTGAGCTGTTATTACCAATTTAAAATGTAGTTTGTTTTTTGGCTGTTAAATGTTGGGTTTCGTTCCTCTACCCAACCTACGGCTCTACATTTTATCTTAATAGTTCCATTCCTACTCTTCGAGCTTTTTTATCAAAAGTAAGCGTTTTTTCACATCCTTCTTTTTCGCTGATAACAAAAATGAGTGCATCACTAAAATCAGCATTAAGACTTTCACTTTGCTTTATTGCCAAATAAGCAGACTCTTTTCTCTCGATTTGTAATTGTTTAGTGACTAGAATTTCATTTAATACATTACATATATCTTTTTTGTTTTGCTTATAACAGGACTCAAGAACCCAAGAGATTTCTACAAGTGTTAACAGGGTAATAAATCCAGGATTTTCTATAGAAATAGTTTCCTCAATTAATTCAGTTGCAAGTTTTGATTGAATTTCATTATCTTGAGTAAGGTATCTAATAATAATATTGGTGTCTAAACCGATCATTAATCACTTGCTCTAGAGCGTACAGCGTTATTCATTTGCTCTACTGAAATCGAAGCGTTACTCTTGATGATTCCTTTAAGCCTTTGAATTTCTTTGGTCGCAGCCATAATGTGATACAAACCATCTTTGATTTTAACAAATTCTAATTTGTCACCAGACTGAACCTTAAGGTCATTTCTAACCGATGCAGGTATCGTTATCTGTCCTTTACTAGTGATCTTTGCTGTAGACATCATTAAACCTTACTTAAATTAAATTCCTTACTTTAAGTAATGTAGCACAATTTTAGCTGACACACTAATTTCCAGTATAGAAAATTAAAAAGGGCTATCAATTGATAGCCCTTTTTGTAAGTAAGTTTTCAAGTTAAAGAATTACCAACCAGTAATCTCTTTCAAAGCCGATCCAATATCAGCCAAGCTTCTCACAGTCTTAACACCAGCATCTTCAAGCGCCGCAAATTTCTCATCCGCAGTACCTTTACCGCCAGAAATTATCGCACCAGCATGTCCCATTCTTTTTCCTGCTGGAGCTGTAACACCAGCAATATATGAAACAACAGGCTTAGTCACATTAGCTTTGATAAACGCAGCCGCTTCTTCTTCCGCTGTTCCGCCAATTTCGCCAATCATTACGATTGCTTCTGTTTTTGGATCATCTTGGAACATTTGTAAAATATCGATAAAGTTAGAACCTGGAATTGGATCTCCACCTATACCTACACAAGTTGACTGGCCGAAGCCAGCATCGGTTGTTTGTTTAACCGCTTCATAGGTCAACGTACCTGAGCGTGAAACGATTCCTACTCTACCTGGCTTATGAATGTGTCCGGGCATAATGCCTATTTTACATTCTCCCGGAGTGATAACGCCTGGGCAGTTTGGTCCGATCAATTGGACTCCTAACTCGTCACATTTAACTTTTGCTTCCAACATATCTAATGTAGGAATACCTTCTGTGATACATACAATCAGTTTAATGCCCGAATTAGCGGCTTCTAAAATAGAATCTTTACAAAAAGGTGCAGGAACATAAATAACAGAAGCTTCAGCACCTGTTTGCTCAACAGCTTCTTTTACTGTATTAAAAACRGGWAGRYCTAAATGWGTTTGACCACCTTTACCGGGAGTCACACCACCAACCATTTTGGTACCGTATTCAATCGCTTGTTCCGAATGAAAAGTCCCTTGAGATCCGGTAAAACCTTGGCAAATTACTTTGGTGTCTTTGTCTATTAAGATGCTCATTTATTTGCCCTCCGCGGCWGCAACCACTTTTTCAGCRGCRTCYGCTAAACCTGAAGCCGTTATAATATTTAATCCGCTATCCGCTAGCACTTTAAGTCCTTTTTCTGCATTGTTGCCTTCTAAGCGAACAATCACTGGAACTTCGACGCCAACTTCTTCAACAGCACCAATGATCCCTTCAGCGATTAAATCACAACGAACAATTCCGCCAAAGATGTTAACAAAAACAGCTTTAACATTGTCATCAGTCAAAATGATTTTAAACGCTTCAACAACACGTTCTTTAGTCGCCCCGCCCCCAACATCAAGGAAATTAGCTGGCGAACCACCGTGCAAGTTAACAATATCCATGGTTCCCATAGCAAGTCCTGCTCCGTTAACCATACAGCCGATACTTCCATCTAGTGCAACGTAATTAAGTTCAAAAGATGCTGCTAGCGCTTCTCTTTCATCATCTTGCGAAGGATCATGCATATCGCGAAGYTTAGGATGTCTGTACATTGCATTGCCATCAATGGTTATTTTRGAATCTAAACAATGTAGATCGCCTGCAGCCGTAACCACTAATGGATTRATTTCTAGWAGMGCYAAATCTAAATCATGGAATAATTTAGAAAGTTGCATAAAGATATGCGTAAAYTGYTTTACCAATTTACCTTTAAGACCTAATTTAAACGCTAATTCTCTACCTTGATAYGGYTGCGCSCCAACTAATGGGTCKATTTCTGCTTTGTGAATKWKTTCAGGYGTTTCTTCTGCYACTTTTTCAATTTCAACACCACCTTCAGTCGACGCCATAAAWACAACACGKCGGCTTGAGCGATCAACTACAGCRCCAAGATATAATTCGTCRGCAATATCYGTACAWTCTTCAACYAAKATTTTAGAWACYGGTTGACCATTAGCRTCGGTTTGATAAGTAATAAGGTTTTTACCTAACCATTTTTTTGCAAAKTCTTTTGCTTCTTCTTTRCTRGTGATTAGTTTTACACCRCCKGCTTTMCCGCGTCCRCCRGCGTGAACCTGAGTTTTAACCACCCATTTGTCGCCGCCAATTTGAGCGGTTGCTTCCGCTGCTGCTTTGGGTGAGTCCACCGCAATGCCACTTGAGACTGGTAAGCCATACTCTTTAAAGAGCTGCTTTCCTTGATATTCATGTAAATTCATGATTATTGTTCCGTTTTGGTATGTTCATTAAGTTTAAATTAATTTGTAAATTATAAAGCATGTAAATTTTCTAAGTTATATCGTTTTGTTTTAATCGCAAATATTGATTAATAGTTACAGCATAGTCAAAGATCGCACCGACTTCCATGTCTCTTTGCTAAATACAGTCCATCCATGGACATAAAAAAAAGAGCAAAGTTGAATAAACTTTACTCTTTTAATACTGTATTAAATTCTTTTATGCGCCTCTATTAAGCATCATAGAACGTATATGGCCAATAGCCTTCGTAGGATTCAAACCTTTTGGACAAACGCTAACGCAATTCATAATGCCTCTACATCTAAATAGGCTATATGCATCATCTAAATCATCTAGGCGAGACTCGGTTTCAGTATCTCGGCTATCAATTATAAACCGATAGGCTTGCAATAATCCCGCTGGACCAACAAATTGTTCTGGATTCCACCAAAAAGAGGGACAAGAGGTTGTACAGCATGCACAAAGAATACATTCGTATAGCCCATCTAACTTTTCTCTATCTTCTGGAGTTTGTAAATGTTCTCTTACTGGCTGTTCATCGTCATTGATTAAGTAGGGTCGAATTTTTTCGTATTGACGGTAAAACTGTGCCATATCAACCACTAAGTCCCTAATAACCGGTAGGCCCGGCAATGGTCTTACAACAATCTTTTTAGATTTCACAGAAGACAATGGTGTTATACAAGCTAATGCATTTTTGCCATTAATATTAATGCCATCCGACCCACACACGCCCTCTCTGCAAGAACGGCGAAATCCAATGGTAGGATCCTGCTCTTTTAATAAAATCAGTGCATCCAAAACCATCATGTCAGAACCTTCCTCAACTTCGAGGTCGTAGTCTTTCATGTAGGGTTTTTTATCAGTGTCAGGATCGTAACGATAAATAGAAAATTTCATAATTATTGTGTCTCGATTCTCGAATTAATTTAGTAAGTTCTGGCTATTGGTGGAAATGCATCAACCGTCAAAGGAGACATATTGACAGGACGGGTGTCCATTTCATGGTTTTCAGGATAATAAAGACTGTGAGTTAACCAGTTTTCATCATCGCGTTCTGGGTAATCTTCACGACTATGAGCGCCTCGACTTTCGGTGCGGAAGTTAGCCGCTAACGCTGTAGCTCTTGCAACAGCCATTAAGTTATCTAACTCTAAACACTCGATTCTTAGCGTATTAAACGCCATCGATTTATCAGCTAATTTGGCACTTTTTAAACGATTAGCGACTTCTTCTAAATCTTGCATGCCTTTAGTCATCATATCGCCGGTTCTAAACACACCAAAGTTATTTTGCATAATAGACTGCATTTCGCTTCTTAATTTAACCGGATCATCTCCTGCACTACTTTCTTCCCAGCGATTAACGCGCGATAATGCCTGCTTCAAATTCTCATCGCTTGCATCATTTTGAGGTAATCCAGACGAAAGAGAATCTTCTAAATGAATTCCTGCCGCTCGACCAAACACCACTAAATCTAATAATGAATTTCCACCAAGTCGGTTAGCGCCATGRACTGATACACAAGCAACTTCACCCACCGCATATAAACCTTCTACAATAGCTTCTTCAGTGCCTGATTTTTTACCAATCACTTGTCCAAACTTATTAGTTGGAATACCGCCCATCATATAATGGCAAGTGGGAACAACAGGTATTGGAGCCACTGCTGGATCGACGTGTGCAAAGGTTTTTGCAAGCTCGCACACACCTGGTAAACGTTTATTAAGTGTTTCTGCGCCAAGATGATCAAGCTTTAACATGACGTGATCGCCTTTGGGACCACAGCCTCTACCTTCCAAAATTTCTTTTGTCATTGATCTTGCAACAACATCTCTACTGGCTAAATCTTTAGAATTAGGCGCATAACGTTCCATAAAACGTTCGCCGTCTTTATTAATTAGATAACCACCTTCACCGCGACAACCCTCGGTCACTAGAACACCCGCACCCGCTATTCCGGTTGGATGAAATTGCCACATTTCTATATCTTGAACAGGAATTCCCGCTCGTAATGCCATACCAATACCGTCGCCGGTGTTGATTAATGCATTGGTAGTTGATTGATAAATACGACCTGCTCCGCCTGTTGCAAAAACCGTTGCCCGAGATTTAAAGTGAACTACTTCGCCGGTTTCAATCGACATCGCGATAACCCCACAACATTGACCTTTATCATTCATGATCAAGTCTGTTGCATACCATTCATTAAAGAAATTAGTTTTTGCCGCCAAGTTTTGTTGATACAGAGTATGTAAAAGTGCATGCCCGGTTCTATCTGCGGCTGCAGCTGTTCTTGCCGCTTGCTCTCCGCCAAAAGACTTTGATTGACCGCCAAAAGGTCTTTGATATATTTTGCCATTTTCTAAGCGAGAAAATGGTAATCCCATATGGTCTAGTTCAATGACGGCTGCGGGACCTTCTTGACACATATATTCAATCGCGTCTTGATCACCAAGGTAATCAGAACCTTTAACCGTGTCATACATATGCCAACGCCAATCGTCTTCGTGTGTATTACCCAAAGCGACAGTAATGCCACCCTGTGCTGAAACTGTATGGGAACGCGTTGGAAATACTTTTGATATTAAAGCAACTTTTTGACCAGATTTTGCGAGTTGAAGTGATGCGCGCATACCCGCACCACCGCCTCCAACAATTACCGCGTCAAAGTTTAATACTGGAACTGAATCAAGGTCAGCCATTTATAGACTCCAAAGAATTTGTGCGCCCCATAAAATGAACGCAGTACAGATAAGAATAACGCCAACCTGAAAAGGTATGCGAATAGCAATTGGTTTTAAATAGTCCGTTGAAATAACCCAAAGACCAACCCAAATATGAAAAGCGAGAGAAATAATCGCCAACATCGAAAATATCTTAAACCAAGTTTGCGAAAAAAGTGCATGCCAAACGTCGTATTGAAGAATACCTGCCGAAAAGATAAATACGCTTAAATAAACGACGTAAGCAGCCAAGACAACCGCGCTGACTCGCTGAATTAACCAATCGTGTAGACCACTTCTGCCAAGACTCGTGACTGAATTTACCATATCCAAACTCCTAGCCCTGCAGCTGAAACGAACCCTAAAACAATAACAATTTGTGAGCCGGCAATTCCTGACTCTAATTCCTCACCGATACCAGCATCCATCAAAAGATGTCTAACGCCAGCGATTATGTGGTAAGTCAATAAAGATAAAATCGCCCATAAAATTAGTTTAGGGAAGTCGCCTTGTAATATTTGCTTAACCTGATTAAATTCGGCTTTTGAACTAAGGCTCTTTTCTAATGCCCACAAACACAAAGGTACGGCTAAAAACAGCAAGACGCCTGATATTCTATGTAGGATGGAAGAAATTGCGGTTATTGGCCATTTGAATGTAGCCAAGTTGAGATTAACGGGTCTATTATCTTTCACGGTTTTTGGTCTACCCAAAGTTGAGGTGTAAATAAAAAGGAGCTTTCATTATTTAGTTTGTATAAATCTATTTAATAACGCTAAAACATTCTATCTGTATTATTTTAGGCAAAAAATGAGTTTTCTGCTAAGCTTTTTTAAATATACAGAGAATTAAATTTATCGCCGAATTATATAAGCCTAACTAACTGATTACAAATGAATTGTTATTAAWWGCTGATTGYGATCAAGATTGGCTACTTTATAACCAGTTCTTACCAAAAATCATCCTAATATAATTGACAAATATTTAATAGCTTTTATAGTAGCGCGCAGAAAAAGGTAAAAATAGGTTTGGTTTAACCTCTAAATCTTAACAAAATGAATTCCAATAGCAAAACTTTTGACGATATTTAAACTTTGCCATTGAAAATAAATCCCAACTGGAGCTAAAAATGACGGATAAAATCGCTAAATTAACACTACCAAACGGAGACGTCATTGAGTTACCAATGCAATCTCCTACGCTCGGCAATGATGTTATCGAAATATCAAGCTTGGTCAAGAATGGTCTATTTACCTATGACCCTGGTTTTATGTCTACAGCAGCATGCGAGTCAAAAATAACCTATATTGATGGTGGAAAAGGCATTTTATTATATCGTGGCTATCCAATAGACCAATTAGCGGACGAATGTGATTTTATGGAAGTTTGTTATTTGCTATTAAATGGTGAACTGCCTAATACTGAAGAAAAAGAAAAATTCGTTAAACGAATTAATAATCACACCATGGTGAATGAACAATTAACTTACTTTTTTAGAGGTTTTAGACGCGACGCTCACCCAATGGCATTAATGGTTGGTGTGGTTGGAGCGCTTTCTGCTTTTTATCACGACTCTTTAGATATCAACAACGTTGAGCATCGAGAGAAAAGTGCCTTTAGATTACTAGCAAAAGTACCGACCATTGCGGCTATGTGTTATCGCTATTCAATCGGCAAACCTTTCGTTTATCCTAGAAATGATCTGAGCTATGCAGAAAACTTTCTAAATCAAATGTTTTCTATGCCCTCTCACGATGAAAAGCCCAATCCTATTTTTGTTAAAGCAATGGATAAAATATTCACTTTACACGCGGATCACGAGCAAAACTGTTCAACATCAACGGTTCGACTAGCAGGTTCTTCAGGCGCTAATCCTTTTGCTTGTATTTCTTCCGGTATCGCATCGTTATGGGGACCAGCTCATGGTGGAGCAAACGAAGCCTGCTTAAGAATGCTTCACGAAATTGGTGACGTCAGTCGAATTCCCGAATTTATAGCAAGAGCGAAAGATAAAAGCGATCCATTCAGATTAATGGGCTTTGGACATCGAGTTTATAAAAACTTTGATCCTAGAGCGAAAGTAATGCGTGAAAGTGCACATGAAGTTTTAGCCGCCGCCGGTAAAACGGATGATCCGATTTTACAAGTGGCCATGGAGCTAGAAAGAATTGCTTTGGAAGACCCTTACTTTGTTGAAAAGAAGCTTTATCCCAATGTAGATTTCTATTCAGGTATTATTTTGAGTGCAATCGGTATACCAATGAATATGTTTACCGTTATTTTTGCATTAGCCAGAACAGTTGGTTGGGTATCTCAATGGACTGAAATGATCGTAGAGCCTACACAAAAGATTGGACGTCCACGCCAGTTATATACCGGTGAAAAAAATAGAGATGTTCAGCCGATAGATAAACGATAGATAGCAAACTAGACTTGGTAGACCTTACTGTCTGCTAAGTCTTAAATTTTTCATGGTGGATAAATGATTGCTCCGCCATGGATTAATATCTAACCCTCCTCGCCTCGTATACCTTGCGTAAACAGTCAGTTTTTCTGGTTTACAGTATTTCATTATATCAACATAAATTCGCTCCACACATTGCTCGTGGAATTCATTGTGGGTTCTAAAAGAAACGATATATTTTAATAGAGACTGCTCGCAAATCTTTTGACCTGAGTATTTAATAAACACGGATGCCCAATCCGGTTGGTTTGTAATTAGACAGTTGCTTTTCAATAAATGGCTCATTAGAGATTCTTCAACAAGCAATCCTTGTTTTTCTCTTCCATTCGCTAAAATATCAGGCTGATAACTATAATTATCAATTTGTATGTCTTGATTATCAATATTTTTTGCCTCAAAAAGCTGAATATTTTTAGTTTCATCTAACGAGGATAATGAAACTGAGACATTTGAGTCTGTGACTTTACATAAATCCTTAGCAATTATTTTTTCTAACACTGTGCTGCCACTAAAGACCGACTGATTGAGACTATTTAGGTAGAGCTTCAATGACTTTGATTCAACAATGTTTTCCGAGTCAAMTTGAAATCGAAATTCTGCTATCGCGACCTGTGGTAGCCCTCTATTATTTAGCCAACTAATTTCATAGGCATTCCAAATATCTTCTCCTACAAAAGGCAATGCGCCGTCTAGACCCAGTTCAATTCTTTTCTCTAACCGTTTAATTGGAAAAAGCAATTGTGGGTTGTAGCTAGATTCATAACCAACTTCAAGTCCTAAAGGATTTATACTATCGGAGTTAATTTTAGACCCTGTTATTTTTTGCGACAAATTGAAACCCTTATTTGAAACCCATCTTTGAAACCCTTTTTTGAAACCATTAATTCTTAGTCGGAATGTTAGGTAATGGAAACGGCGTCACTACATTTTTTGAAGCGTCACTTATTTTTGCGGTACCTTGCTTTTCAACTTCATCAACTCGAATAATCGAATGCATCGGGATCTGGGTACGCTTTACCCCTTCAAATTCAGACTTCAATTTTTCCTCACTGGGATCAACAACTAGACTAGAGCGGTTACTAAATAGTATTTCTTCTACTTCAATAAAACCGTAAAGAAATCCCTGTTGCACATTTTTAGCATAAATCTCGTAGTTATTGCCCTTATTGACAAAAAGAATACGAAATATTGGCTTATTACTCATTTGACTCACTCACTAAATTAATTCTAAGGCATTTTTCGCGAATATTAACATACTTGTCCTTCATCTCGGTGTTTTTCAAGTATCTTTCGAAAGCATCTTTTCAAGCTATTTTTTCAAGCACTTTGGTGATTATAACTCTGTATTTCTTTGTGCTTGATCTGTTTATAAAGGATAATCGCGACACTTTGACTAACAGCAATTAAACCCTATGTGTCCATCCCCCATTAAAGAAGCCATTTCGATCCGAAAACCTTTAAGATTCGCTATTGATCTACAGGGTGAAGATTTAAAGTTTGAAACAACCTACGGTGTATTCTCACCCAAGGAGATCGATCAAGGGACCAAGTTATTGTTACGTTATCTCAATGTTGAAAAGCAATTTAACTGTGTCGATTTAGGTTGTGGTTATGGTCCAGTTGGTTTGTGGATGGCTAAAAAGGCAACTGAAGGCTCTGTATTGATGTTAGACAAAGATTTTGTTGCGGTTGATTATGCCAATAGAAACATCCAGAAAAACAACCTAAGCAATGCTTCTGCAGTTCTGAGCAATGGATTTTCTGCCCTTAAAGATGAAAAATACGATCTAATCGTTTCAAACATCCCCGCCAAAGTGGGCAATGAGATGTTGTATCTATTTCTATATGATGCTTATTATCACTTAAAGCCGGGTGGGAAATTTGTGGTTGTCACCGTTAATGGACTTAGACACTTTTGCAAAAGAACCTTTAAAGAAGTCTTCGGAAACTACAAAAAGGAAAAACAAGGTAGCGCCTATACCATATCGTCCACAACTAGATGATTATCAACGATAATAAAGTCAACGAAAATTACCAAAAAGCAAGATTTATCTAGACAAGTCATTAGTATTTCATTTTTTTTCAATAAATTATTTAATCCACAATTTCTGTGGATAAGTTTGGGGAAAACTTATTAGGAAATCGCTAAATCGCCCATTTTAAGCGTCTCTCGCTTGAATTGATTAAATATTGTACAGTTATTTTAATCCGTTATAAATCAATATGTTACAACTATCTTTAACGAAATCAGCAAGTTACCGGCGCTGATTTTTGAATAATGTGAATAAATCAAAAATAGCCCATTTAGCTGTGGATTTTTATTGACAATGGATATTGATCAATGTTTAAAACACCAAGTTTTGTGATATATTTACCTGTCATGCATTCGCAAAGGGCTGTCAGTCAAAGTAGATACTCACAATGAAAAAAAGCTGTTAACTAACAGCTTTTTTATAGGGAACAGTTGGTCTTATTATTTCACTTCGAGATAATAAGGCCAACCTAAACTAGCCTTCTTTGCTTAAGTGAATATCCATTTGAGGGTAAGGAATAGAAATTCCCGCTTCATCAAATGCTAATTTTACTTTTTCAGTTACATCAAATTTTACAGCCCAATAATCACCACTCTTAACCCAGGGGCGAACAATAAAATTAACTGAAGAATCAGCTAGTTCCGACAATGCGATTAAAGATTCAGGTTCATCTAAGACTCTTTCATCGGCAACAAGAATTTCTTGCATTATTTCCTTCGCCTTTTTTATATCATCGCCGTAACCAATGCCAAAGACCATATCAATCCTTCTGGTTGATTTAGCTGAATAATTGACAATAACACCACCATATATGGCTCCATTAGGAACGATCAACTCTTTATTGTCTCCTGTTCTCATCATAGTATTAAAGATGGTTATTTTTTCAACCACTCCTGAGATCCCTGCCGCTTCGATAAAATCTCCGGTAGTAAAGGGTCTAAACATAATTAACATAACGCCCGACGCAAAATTTTGAAGTGAAGATTGCAAAGATAGACCAATGGCTAATCCTGCAGCACCAATTAGAGCAACTAAAGACGTCGTATCGACTCCCAATTCGCCTAAAGAAGCAATAATGACAAAGAGGACCAAAATACTTTTGATAATACCTGAGACAAAATCAACTAAGACTGAATCGACCTTACTTTTTGTCATGCCAGTCTTGACAAGTTTTGTGACTACATTGGCTATCCATTTACCGATGATAAAAATGAGAATGGCAAATACCAGATTCATACCATATACGACGATATAATCTTCAAATAATTTAGTGACTGTTTCTTCTGAGATATCCATTGTTATGCCTTTAGAGTAATTTTAATGATCGTATTGTTTAGGAGAGTCTAAATCAACTGTTGATTATAATTCAACGACTTGCAATACTATCAAACTTTCGTTTAACTGCATAATCCTTCAACGCTGTAAGTAATTTATGACTGATTTAACTCACATTAAAATCTCATTATTAGATGCAATAACAAATGAAGGTTTCCAACAAGCGAGGATCTCGTCAACAGATACAAGCCCGTATTTTGAATACTTTTCGAAATGGGTTTCTGACGGTTTTAATGGAGAAATGGATTACTTAAAGCGTAATCAGGATTTGAGAGAGTTTCCAGAAAAACTCCATGCTAATACTTGTAGAGTTATTTCTCTCAGATATGATTATTTACCGGAAAACCCTAACTTCAATCAAGTTCTAGAAAATCAAGATTTAGCCAATATATCTCGTTACGCCTTAGGAAGAGATTATCATAAATTAATGAGAAAAAAGTTATCTCGACTGTGTAAAAATTTATCAGATATTTGCAATGACCAAAACAATACAAAATTAGATTATCGAGTATTTGTAGATAGCGCGCCAGTTTTAGAAACTAGCTTTGCTGAAAAGTCTGGTTTAGGCTGGAAAGGCAAACATACACTAGTTATTAATAAAGATGCAGGGTCATGGTTTTTTCTGGGTGAGATTTTTATCAACCTCCCATTAGCGATTGATGAACCTGTAGAGAACCTCTGTAAAGACTGCGTTGCCTGCCTAAGCATATGCCCTACTCAAGCGATCATTGCACCTTATAAAGTTGATGCAAGACGTTGTATCTCATATTTAACCATTGAGAATAAAAGCGCCATCCCAATTGAATTTAGAGAAATGATTGGTAATCGTGTGTATGGTTGCGATGACTGTCAGTTGGTTTGCCCATGGAATCGATATGCTAGTTCAAATGTTAATAATGATTTTAAAAGTAAAAATAATCTTGACTCGTCTAGTTTATTATCTTTACTGGCTTGGAATGAAAATACCTTCTTGGTTAGCTTCGAAGGTAGTCCGATAAGAAGAATTGGTTATCAAAATTGGCTGAGAAATTTGGCTGTTGCTATTGGTAATAGTCCCGCTAGTAAAACTAATATTAGTGCGCTTATGGATAAACAAAGTGACACAAATGAGATGGTATCTGAGCATTTCGATTGGGCTATTAATTTACAAAGCGCACACTTGATAGACGATAAAAGAGAACATAAAAGGAATAGTAAATTAATTAGGACAATTAAAAAATTAATGCCCAATCATGTTTAGTGATTCTAATTAAAATATATTTTTAATCTGCGTTGCCAAAGAAAGCGAACTAAATAATCGTATAAGCGAACGACTTACTCAAAGTTCAAAACTCTTCAAAATCTCTTTAGCCGCATCCCGACCCTGCGCAATCGCAGTGACCACTAAATCCGCACCGCTAACCATATCACCACCCGCATAAATGTCATTGCCGTCGGTTTTTGTGGCGGAGGCTAATTTTGTTAGACCTTTATTATCKGTTTGAATTCCTACTTCGTTAAACCAAGTTTCWGGGCTRGCRGAAAAWCCAAAAGCAATAATSACSACATCKGYTTYTATGWWCTCTTGAWKGTTTTCRYYATTTCCATTRGTAATCTCAAAGTTAACCCCWGAGACYATKCCRTYRGTTGAATTRATRGMKATYGGCTGRYGATTAAATATAAAWTCCACYCCTTCTTCAATCGCATTATTCACCTCTCTAGGCGAACCGGGCATCGACAGTTTATCACGGCGATAGACACAACTGACTGATTTTGCTTTTTGGCGAACGGCACTTCTAACGCAATCCATTGCAGTATCTCCACCGCCTAAAACAACGACACGTTTTCCTTTTAGGTTTTTGTAATCAAAATTCTTCATTTTATAATTTTCTTGGTAGTTAATATTGCCTATCAGATAATCTAACGCTTTTATAACACCAACACTTTCTTGCCCCTCTAACTCGCCATCAACAGATTTATAACAACCTAAACCTAAGAAGATTACATCATATTGAGTTTGTAAATCTTGTATTGTTTTATCTTTACCAATTTCTGTGTTGAGCTTGAAGTTGATTCCTATATCTTGTAAAAATTCCCGACGTTTTCTAATAATGTCTTTTTCTAGTTTAAAACCGGGAATCCCAAACGTTAGCAACCCGCCAATTTCAGGATATTTATCATAAACAGTTACATTAACGCCATTTCTCGCAAGCAACTCAGCGCAGCCTAATCCTGCGGGTCCAGCTCCCACAATGGCAACTGATTTGTCAATAATAACTCGTGCAGAAAGATCTGGGCGCCAATGACTCGCTAGTGCTTTATCGGCAATTGTTTTTTCAATCTCACCTATCGTCACTTCGCCAAATCCTGTTTGTAACGTACATGCTTGTTCACACAATCGATCTTGAGGACACACTCGGCCACATATTTCTGGAAGCGGATTAGTTTCGTGCATGAGGGAAGCCGCACTTTCGAAATGGCCATTTTTTGTTAGCTCTAGCCAATTAGGGATCATATTATGTAATGGACATTTCCATTCACAATATGGATTTCCGCAATCTAAACAACGAGCTGCTTGGGATTTAATGAGATTCACTTTGGGCTCGGTATAAATTTCTTTAAAATCGAGTAAACGCTCGCTGGTATCTCTTTTCTTCGCCCTTTCAGTCGCTAATGAGAGATAGTTTAACGGATCATCAAAAAGGACTTTTTGTTTGGCTAATTCATCTTTTGTAAGAGCGTTTGTATCGTTAATAATTTTCATTTAACAACTCGTAGATTGGTTATTCGTCCGTCTAATCGATTATTTTGTTCTAATTGTTCAAAACTGTTAATTGTTTCATCTTGGACTGCCGAAACCTTGGGCATAACCAACATAAAATAATCTAAATAGTGTTCAAAATTGGCTAATAATTTTTTTCCCCACGGACTAGAAGTTCGCTCTACATGCGTTGTTATCGTTTGTTTCAACAAATCTATATATTCTTCACACTCCGGCGTTGCTAATTCAAACACCTCAACATGTTGCAGATTAATTTTACGCTCTAAGCGCTCTCGTAAGTCTAAAATAATAGCCATACCACCGGTCATTCCCGCAGCAAAATTTTCACCAACCGGACCTAAAACCACCACTAATCCGCCTGTCATATATTCACAGCCATGATCGCCAACACCTTCTACACAGGCAGTCGCTCCTGAATTTCTTACGGCAAACCGTTCACCGGCTTGACCTGACGCGTAAAGCTCTCCACCGGTAGCACCATATAAGCAGGTATTACCCATAATTGCGCCACGACATGCAATGTATTGGATGTTTTTAGGCGAACTAATATTGATTTGCCCTCCCGACATTCCCTTACCGACGTAATCATTCGCATCGCCTGTCAAATTAAGTGTCATCGCAGAATGATTCCAAACGCCAAAACTTTGCCCTGCAACACCGGTGAAATTTAAAGTTAAATCATCTATTTCAACGGCCTCGGAATTATTTTCTAAAGCACCCAAATAGCCAGCAAGCGAACCACCTACGGAACGATCATAGTTCTTGATTTTATAGTCAGAGTCATCGCTAGATTGCCCTAGTTTATATTCAGTCAGGATCTTTTTATTTAACTCGCCGTGATCAAACGGGTCATTTCTAATATTTTTATAGTGCGCCATTTTATCATCAGGTCGCTTTGATGAATTTAAGATCACCTGTAATTCTAAATTATTTTGTTTACTGGTATTGCCTTGAATAATTTCCAAAAGATCAACTCGTCCAATCAATTCATCGATCGAATTAACCTTGAGTTTAATCAGCCATTGCTGGGTTTCTTTTGCGACAAATTTAAAATAGTTTATAACTTTTTCTGGCAAGCCCAAATAGTGCTCATCGCGCAGAAATTTATTTTGCGTCGCTATACCTGTCGCACAATTATTTAAATGACAAAGGCGTAAATATTTACAACCTAACGCAACCATAGGTCCAGTACCGAAACCAAAACTATCAGCGCCCAAAATTGCCCCTTTGATAACATCTAATCCGGTTTTTAAACCGCCATCAACCTGTAAACAAATGCGATCTCTTAAACCATTATCAACTAGCGCCTGATGAGCTTCGCTTAAACCTAATTCCCAAGGCGTTCCCGCATATTTAACGGAAGTTAGTGGACTAGCACCGGTTCCTCCATCGTGACCCGCAATGGTAATCATGTCAGCATAGGCTTTGGCAACGCCAGCGGCAATTGTTCCTACTCCAGGACCCGAAACGAGTTTCACGGATATTAATGCTTTTGGATTAACTTGTTTTAAATCAAAAATTAATTGTGCAATGTCTTCTATTGAATAAATGTCATGATGAGGTGGTGGAGATATCAAAGTAACTCCCGGCGTAGCATTGCGAAGTTTAGCGATTTCTAGGGTGACTTTTGCGCCCGGCAACTGCCCGCCTTCGCCTGGTTTCGCTCCCTGAGCTACTTTTATTTGTAATACTTCTGCACTAGCTAAGTAACGCGCATTAACACCAAAACGTCCAGATGCAATTTGTTTTATTTTTGAGTTTTTAATGCTATTAAATCGACGAGAATCTTCACCTCCTTCACCGCTATTAGAACGTCCACCGATTGTATTCATAGCGATCGCTAGCGATTCGTGTGCTTCAGGACTCAAAGCACCGATCGACATTCCTGCGGAATCAAAGCGCTTTAAAATAGACTCCTCGCTATCAAATTTTGACAAGTCAGCAACTTTGGACAAGTCAGTTTGAATATTTGTTTCATCAATTTTTAAACGAAATAGATCTCTTAGCGTGGCTATTTTTCGATTATTGACAACATCGGCATAAATTTGATAATCCGAATAATCGCCACTATTAACCGCTTGTTGTAGTAAGTTCACTACTTCGGGGTTATAACAATGATATTCCCCACCGTGAACATATTTTAGCTGTCCACTGCGTTCGATTTTGGTGTTGGGTCGCCATGCATTGTTAGCTAATTGTTTTGCATCTCTTTCGAGATCTTTAAACGTCGCTCCGCCAATACGACTAGAAATTGCTGGAAAACATAATTCGCAAATACTTTTGTCTAAGCCAACAGCTTCAAATAATTGTGCGCTTCGATAACTAGCAACGGTTGAAATACCCATTTTGGATAATATCTTTAGTAGGCCTTTGTTGATGCCTTTTAAATAATTTTTTCGCGCTGTTAGCAAATCAGTCTCAAGTAAACCATCTTCGTGCATCTGACTAATTATTTGTATGGATAGATAGGGATAAATAGCGGTTGCACCGACACCGATCAATACCGCAAAATGATGGGAGTCTCTCGCCGTTGCTGTTTCAATTAATAAATTAGTATCGCAACGTAATCCTTCCTTCACTAACGCTTGATGAATGGCTCCGGTTGCCAAAGCCGCGTGAACGGGTAATCGATCTTTGCAAATAATGCGATCCGTTAAATGTAAAATGACACAACCATTTTTAACCAACTCAATTGCTTTGTCACATAATTTTAGAATAGCTCCTTCTAGATCATCTTCCATTGCATAACTAAGTGAAAGAGTTTGCAGTTGATAATAATCTTGATTTAGTTTTTTGATTTGCAAATATTTTGCAAAATTGATCACTGGTTCATTAACAATGGCTCTATACGCCAAGCCATTCGCTTCTTGAAAAACATTATGCTCGCGACCAAAACAAGTTTCTAACGACATCACCGAGGCTTCCCTTAAAGGATCAATTGGTGGATTTGTTACCTGAGCAAACTGTTGACGAAAATAATCAAACAGATTCCTTTGTTTAGTCGATAAAACAGCTACCGGAGTGTCATCCCCCATTGAGCTAGAGACTTCCTGGCTTTCGTTTGCAAGGACGCGAATGACCTGTTCTTTTTCTTCGATACTCACGTTAAACATTTTTTCAAAAATCGGTAATTCCGATAATTTTTCTTCAATAAATTGCTTTGCCGCTCGTTCTTCTATTAGCGGATTACTTTTTAATTTAATCGTGTTTTCTCGTAACCACTCCAGATAAGGGTGGCGATTTTTCAATTTATCGTCAATTTTATTTGTACGCCATACCTGTCCCGTACTAGTATCTGCAGCCAACATTTCACCTGGTCCTACTCGATCTTTTTCAATGACATCGGCTTCATCATAATCCCAAACACCTATTTCAGAAGCCACTGTTAAAATTCGATCTTTTGTTATCACATAACGAGCCGGTCGTAATCCATTTCGATCTAGCGTACAGGCAATTTGAGTGCCGTTACTCATTACAATGCCGGCTGGACCGTCCCATGGTTCCATATGCATAGAATTAAATTCATGGAATGCACGAAGATCTGAATTCWKMKWTYTMCNGYYYWSAYCANNMARSYSKSRYSRWTWMRCGNMMCRCKCNMWWAWTRTNCWTTCCTCCCGCTAAAAGTACCTCTAACATATTATCTAGAGACGAAGAGTCAGAGCCATTTTGATTAACTAAATGGCTTAAATTTGGTAAGTCGGGAAGTAACGGTGAGTGAAGTTTGCTTTGTCTCGCGACAGACCAAGAGCGATTAGCGTTAATGGTATTTATTTCACCATTGTGAGCTAAAAATCGAAACGGTTGTGCGTATTTCCAAATCGGTGCGGTATTGGTAGAGAATCGTTGGTGAAATAAACAGATAGCACTTTTCATACTTTTGTCAGCTAAATCTTTATAAAAACGAGACAAGTATTTAGGCATGACTAAGCCTTTATAGACGATGACCATGCACGACATAGAAACCACGTAATAGTCTTCATCATTGGTAATTCTGTCTGCTGCTCGCCTTCTTGCGATAAATAATCGCCGTTCGAGATCGTTTTTGTTCCATCCTACCGGTGCTTTAATAAATAATTGCTGAATATTMGGTTGGCTATTGTTGGCTATTTCACCACAGACACTTGAGTCGACAGGCACGCATCTCCAACCAACGGCTGTTAAAGTTTCTTTAACCAACTCCTCTTCAAGTATTCGTTTAGCATGTTTGCGTTTATCGTCGTCTTGACTCAAAAATATTTGACCTATCGCAAAACGCGAGCCAATATCAAAACCTAATTCAGACGCCTTACTTTGAAAAAAAGTTTCAGAGAGCTGAATTTGAATACCACAACCATCGCCGGTTACTCCATCGGAAGATATCGCTCCTCTATGAGTCATTCGGGTAAGCGCGGTAATGGAAGTTTTGATTAGTTGATGACTTTGTATTCCATCAAGCTGTGTAATTAAACCAAACCCACAATTGTCTTTGGATTGGTCATGGTTGTAAAGCGTTTGGTTAGTCTGAGCTTGTGAGTTTTCGGATGAATTCATCTAGAGCCTTAGATTAGAGCTTCAAAATTGAAGCCATTTATCTTATCAAAGGACATTAGTTTTTGACTACTAACTATTTGGTATAAGTTAGCAAGATCGCGTATTTTAGCGACGTTTTAACGTATTTTAGCTTTTGTTAATTCTTTCGCAGTTTTCCAAAAATCTTCAAGTTGTTCTAACGAGAAGTTCGAAATTGGGTCGTTCGCTAGTTCCTCTACTTTTCTAAAACGCTTTTCAAATTTTTGATTGGCTTTGCGTAATGCTTGTTCAGCATCGAGATTATAATGTCTCGCCAAGTTGACGCATACGAATAATAGATCGCCTATCTCATCTTCAATATTTGCTTGGTTATTTTCTTTAACAGCCTGTTTAACTTCGTCAGACTCTTCACTTAATTTCTCCCACACCTGTGATACATCGGGCCAATCAAAACCTTGTTTAGCGACTCTAGTTTGAATTTTTTGTGCTCGTTTTAATTCGGGTAACACTTTCGGTATATCATCTAGCAAGCTAGCTCTGATATCATCAGAGTTACTTTTAACTAGTTTTGCTTCTCTTTCAATTTGTTTTTGATCTTCCCATCGTTTTAAAACATCGCTAGCATTCTCAATGTTATGTTCGTAATTTTCATCAAAGACATGTGGGTGACGATTAATAAGTTTGTGACAGATCCCTTCCACAACATCGCTAAACTCAAATCGATTTTCTTCTTTAGCAAGTTGTGCATAAAAAACGATTTGAAATAGCAAATCACCTAACTCGCCTTTTAAATCATCAAAATCCGCTCTTTCAATCGCATCGGCGACTTCGTAAACTTCTTCTATCGTATAGGGCAATATTGATTCATAATTCTGTTCAAGATCCCATGGACATCCGATTTCAGGCGTTCGTAATTTGCCCATGATCGCAATTAATTTTTCAATACTATTGCTTGCCGTTTTAGTCATTGTCATTTTCACTCCTACCCTTGCTTACCTAGGAGCTTGTCCGAGAATAGAAGCCGTAACGAGGGAAGCCAGTTTTTAGTCTTATTTTTTGCTTATTTGAGGAGAATAGTCACTCTCTTTGACGAAAATAAGCGGGAAATAGGGCAAAAACAGGCTTTCCGTAGTAGGTTTCCTATTCTCGGACAAGCTCCTAGACTCTACTCCGTTTAACTTCAATAATATTATTGAGTTGTTCAAGCAAAGTAATCAGCCTTGAGACAACTTCCAAATTATTGACTTGTACTTGTATATCAATTTTAACTTCTAGTTTCTTTTGACTTACCTTGGTATTAAGGGATGTGACACTAATTTTCTCATGGGAAAGTAACGCAGTAACATCGCTTAATAATCCCTTACGATCATAAGCCATAATAATGAGATCAATTAAATAACTTTTGTTAACTTGATTGGTCCAGGATACCTGTAATATTTTTTCTGGTGATCGACTTTTAGAAGCCAAAAGATAACGACAATCACAACGGTGGATCATGATGCCTCTGCCTAAGGTTATATATCCACAAATTTCATCGCCCGGCACTGGCTTACAACAAGATCCCATTCGAGTTAAAAGATTACCAACACCTTCAACCAAAATGTCGCTCGACGCCGTTCGTTTAACTAATTTTGGTTTACGATTAAGAACGGTATTTCTATCGATAATAATACTTTCTGAAACACAATTTCGAATAGAATTAATGACTTGATGAATCCCT
The DNA here is from genome assembly GCA_002401655.1 of Gammaproteobacteria bacterium. Lineage (GTDB taxonomy): Bacteria > Pseudomonadota > Gammaproteobacteria > Enterobacterales > Kangiellaceae. The sequence goes on from NVTT01000028.1 coordinate 30,803, forward strand.
TTATCACCTGAACCAATAGCCGCGTACAACTCATCTTTACTAGAAAAATTAAATTGTTTTATAACCGATAAAAACTCATCTTTTGATAGAATTTTTTCTAAACCATTCTTTTTCAGTTCATTTTCTAGTTGGGTTCTACCCTCACTAATATTCTTSTCTTTATCYTGACGTTTAAACCATTGGTGAACTTTACTTTTTGCCTGTTGCGATTTKATATAACCACTRTGCTCRCTCATCCAATCACGGCTTGGTTCGCCWGTTTTACTGGTTAARATTTCAATTCTYTGYCCYGTTTCCAAWGCCTCMGTTAARGGWATAATTCTTCCATTCGCYTTAGCTCCTCGACATCGATGACCAACGTCAGTATGTACWCGATAAGCRAARTCAACAGGMGTAGAKCCCTGRGGYAAATCAATTAATTTYCCCAACGGYGTGAAAACATATATYCGWTCTTCAAASATTTGATTTTTAAAGTCTGCMGCCAATTGKRCWGAGTCTGTCACTTCATCTTGCCATTCMARTATTTGACGTAACCACGCWATCTTAGCATCGTAGCCACCRSTTTTTSCTGAATCCGCKTCTTTATATTGCCAGTGCGCAGCRACACCTAACTCRGATTCCTGATGCATTTCATGGGTACGAATTTGRATCTCCAATGTTTTYCCTTCAGGSCCAACTACCGCGGTATGTAAAGAGCGATAACCATTTTCYTTGGGAGTCGCAACGTAGTCATCAAACTCYTTAGGGATATGCTTCCATTCCCCGTGAACKACRCCTAAAACAGAATAACAATCTTGAAYTTTTGGAACYAAAACTCTRACCGCTCGTACGTCATATATTTCYTCAAAACCSACYTTTTTTCTTTGCATCTTTTTCCATATACTRTAGATATGTTTAGCKCGYCCCATGAGTTCACYTTCAACSCCAATCGCTTTTAAYTTAATATCAATAGTRGMTAWCACTTCATTGACRTACASCTCACGAGCTAARCGYTTTTCGGATAGATGTTTMGCAATRTTTTTGTATTCTTTAGGRTGYAAGTATCGAAAGGATAAATCTTCCATCTCCCACTTTAGTTGGCCAACGCCTAGTCGGTTTGCCAAAGGTGCATAAACATCATTGATTTCTTTTGCACAGGATTGTCGAACAGCTAGATTATTTTTAACGCTTCTTAGGTTAACTAGTCGTTCAGCAAGTTTGATCAAAACAACCATGACGTCATCAACCATCACCAGTAACATTTTTCTCAAATTTTCGACCTGTAAACCATCACTGTTTTTTGCGCGCTCCGATTGCAGGCCCCGCATACCATCTAATAAAATGACGCCTTTGACTCGCTCTTTGACGACTGAAGAAAAATGCTCACCAACTTCTTTTAAGTCAATATTCATGGAATTAACAAAAGGATAAAGCATCGAAGCAATTAGCGTTTCAGCATCAACATTTAAATACACTAAAATGATGGCTTGTTCAAAAGCGGTATTACTCAGTTTTACTAAATGTTTATCTTTAGGATCTATGTTACTTTTTAAGAAGGAAATCAGTTTGATAAATTGCTGGTGATCAAAGTTTTGAGCCTGTGAGAAAGACTGTACGCACCAATCAATACAGTTTTCTTCAAAGAAATTTTTAGGCGCTTTTATGTTTGTAATTTGTACCATGGCTATTTAATTTTGGTTATTGATCCATTGTTATTGGCTAAATTCAGTTTCAGTAAAAATTGAAGAATGCTATTTCTTTTTTACAAATAGCGCGATCGACTCCACATGACTAGTATGTGGAAACATATCCATAACGCCCGCTTTCATTAACTGATATCCCAACTTAACTAACTCTCCCGTATCTCTAGCCAATGTAGCAGGATTACACGATACATAGACAATCCGCTCTGGGGCAAATCTAACAATATTAGGGATCACTTCTAAAGCGCCACTTCTAGCGGGATCGATTAATACTTTATTGAAATTATAAGATATCCAAGGTTGATCGGTTAAATCGCCAGCTAAATCAGCTTGATAAAACTCAACATTAGTCAGACCGTTATGTTTTGCATTCATTGTTGCTCGATCGACCATATCAATCACTCCCTCAACACCTACGACTCTTTTTGCATTTTTAGCAAGTGGTAAGGTGAAGTTGCCTAATCCACAGAATAAATCAAGCACTTCATCTTCAGGTTGCAAATCAAGTAATTCTATTGCTAAAGGGATCATTTTACGATTAATGCTAGCGTTCACCTGTGAAAAATCAAGTGGTTCCATCAACATCTCTAGATCAAATTCAGGTAGTTTATAGCTCAAAACAGCATCTTTATCTTCAATTGGCCACAATCTTATAACTGTTTTAGGCCCTTTAGATTGTAAAAATACGATGATCTGTTGCTGTTGCGCAAAGGATAACCACAGTCCACGGTCTTTCTCAGTTAAAGGCTGTAAATGTCGAACAATAATGGCGACTGAATCGTCACCACATGTAACCTCTATTTGAGGTATAAATTGACGAGTATCCATAGCATCAATCAAATGACTCATAGGCTTTAATATCGCATCGACTCTTTTATCAAGCACCGCGCAACTTTCTATATCCGCTAAAAAGTTAGAATATTTCTCTCTAAAACCTATCAGCGTCTTTTCTTTTTTGCTGACATATCGAACACCTAACCTTGCTTTTCGCCGGTAAGCTAATAAATCAGCTTGAAGTGGYTCYAACCAYTCTTTAGGTTTAGTCGAAGCAAAATGRGYTAACTGCTCTTCTAATATTGATTGTTTGTGTRAAATTTGTGCGCTATTAGAAAGGTGTTGCATGCTACARCCTCCRCAAYTRCCRTAATGTGGGCAAGGCGGAGWTACGCGATCAGRRTGAGGGTTTTCAATGGTAAYAGCACAGGCTTCRTCAAATTTTCCTCTTTGAAAAGTGATTTTGGCTGTGACCTGCTCATCTTTTAGTGCGCCGTCAACAAAGATTGTTTTGCCATCACATTTCCCGACCCCTCGACCTTCATGGGAAAGTGATAATATGGTTAAACTTACCGGTTCGGTGGGGAGTGGTTTTGCTCTACGTGAGCGACCACGGCTATTCCTACGTTTTGCCATTGACGAAAATACTCTTAGTGAAAAATCGACGCAATTTTACACTATTATCTGTCTTTATAGCAGTATATACTGAAATACTCGAATCGATGAACCTAGCACAATCAAAATAAATAGGAAACCTAAGGAACGCCCCCCTAAGTTATGCTCCGCACTTTATCTAAACTCAAGTTTCTATTACTTTTATTAGTATTTATCTCAATCCAACTAAATGCAAAAGTTGGTAAAACCTTGACCATAGAAAATAAAAAGATTGGGATCTATTACTATTCGAAGCAAATGATTACAAACAATGCTGTTACTAATACACAGCAAAACGTTTCTAGTCTATCTATAAAACTGAAGAAACAACTATCTGAAATTCATCCTAATTTATCGGTGAATGTTTATAATTTAAGCAATAAATTGCCTTTCGAAATTGATAATTATTTAAGATTAAATAAAGATTTTGCGATAACCATAGGCGAAGATGTCATGCTGAAAATATTGGCTTCTCGAAGTGATATACCAGTATTTTCACTTAACACTCCCAGAGTGACGCTTGATAGGATGAGAAAGATTTATTCAGACTTGGGTTTTCAATTATCAGGCATTTATCGTGAACAACCATTCTCCCATCAATTAGCTTTAGCCGAAGCAATCCAACCCGAAAATAAAAACATCTACCTTTTACTTGGCATGTTGTCTCGATACCATTTAGATCAATATAAAGCCGAAGTCGCTCGACAAAATTTTTCAATTAGTTTCAAAATTTTGCAAAACCAGGATTCGCCCGTTGCTTATTTTAATAGTCTGTCACCTCAAGATGGATTTTTAACACTTCTAGACAACCCCCAACAATTTACGCGTCAAAAAATTGAATTACTTTTACCTAGTAGTTTTCATTCAAATGTTCCAATGATCGGCAATCGCAAACTTCATGGCGAAATTGCTGCTTTAGCGAGTGTCTATTCAAGCCAAAATGAATTAGTCCGCGAGTCAATTAAAGTTATCAGTCAATATTTTACGAGTGGCAACTACCAAAAACCTAATTATTTAGATAAGTTTTCGGTCTTTGTTAATCAACAAATTGCTCAGAATTTCAATTATAAAAATCTTGATGAAAAAAAATTGGAAATGTTAGTTAACGCTAAGATTAACCAGTTGAATCGAAATTTAAGCAAATAAATTAATAGACAATGAAACACAACCAATAAAGCGGTTTGATTATGAATGAATGGGGCATAAGAGCCAGAGTTATATTATTAGCCGTTATTCCCACGGCATTAGTTGCTTTCATTATGGGCGCATATTTTGTTACCACTCGTATTCAAGATTTAAATACCAATCTTGAGGTTAGAGGATTGACCGTGGCTAAATATCTTGCGCAAACTTCTGAGTTTGCCGTGTTATCAGCTAATAATCAAACACTAGTTAAACTAGTCACATCAGCAAGAGATGGCGATCAAGATATTCTCGCGGTGGCAATCTATAATAAACAAAATTTATTGTTAGCCAGTTCAGGTACAAAGGAACTAGTACTCGCACTTTCAGGAAAAAACGAAGTTCCTTTATCTCTTACTGAAACTGAATATTTGGAAGGCGGACTATTGATCCGCACACCAATCTTTAGCCAAAAGACTTTAGATCCAAGAGAGTCTTTAATCGAATTATCAAAAAACCATCGTTCTTTGATCCCTATTGGCTACATAGCGGTTTTTTTTACTCATCAAAATATTAGCTTGAGGCAGTATCAGACAATTATCACAGCCACGATCATATTACTTTTGGGTTTAATTCTTGGTGGTATTTTAGCGCAAAATATGGCTCGAAACATTACAACCCCGATCATTTTATTAGCCAATGCTGTTAAACGTATAAAAGAAGGTCAACTAAATGTTCAAATACAATCTAACGCTAGTGGTGAATTGCAAACATTAGTGAGCGGTTTTAACAGCATGAGTGATTCGCTTTTTGAAGCACGGGAAGAAATGCAAGTAGCCATAGAACAGGCAACGGCAGATATAAATTCGACAAATACGGCTCTTGAAGAACAAAATGTCGAATTAAATATTGCCCGTAAAGAAGCCATTGCATCTAGTCGCGTTAAGTCCGAATTCTTGGCGAATATGAGTCACGAAATAAGAACACCAATGAATGGAGTCATTGGCTTTACTAATTTGTTATTGAAAACACCTTTAAATGAAAAACAAAAATTACATTTACAAACGATTAGTAATTCATCAGCGGGCTTGTTAAAAATAATTGATGATATTTTAGACTTTTCTAAAATTGAAGCTGGCAAAATGAATATGGAACAGCATTCGCTAAATCTCACAAACTGTATCGATGACACTTTGG
>NVTT01000029.1 GCA_002401655.1 Gammaproteobacteria bacterium
AAAGTGTGGTCGTTTTAATCCCTAAATCATTCGCTATCTGGCTAGTCGGTTTCTCTGAGCGGATCACCATTTTGACCGCTCGTTCTTTAAATTCTATGGYATATTTAGTTTTAACTTTCTTGCTCACTTTTGACTCCTCAATTTCATTTATATTTTATATGAAATTAAGTGTCCTGTTTAGTGTAGCCAGATCAATTCTATCGGTTATCGAGAATTGAATAATTGATTTAAATCAATAATGTCTATCAATATTAGTAACCTAAGAAGGAAAACTTTATGTTTGTCAGCATATTAATATGAGGAAAAAACAGTACAGTCAGATATTGCCGCGAAATTACTGGGCAACAGAATGGGGTCACCCATTAGAAATATCCGGTCAAGTAGGCATGCGTGCTCCCTTATGTTTTATTGAATATATTTAAAACCACGTCCTGAGGGCGTGGTCTTAGTTCGTAAGGCTAGGCCTGGAGAGTCTACTCATGGTAAGAACGTAATTGGTTATCCCCATGACGACATCTTTGGACAGTCAAGTATCGAAATTTTTTAGAATTTGAAATATGCTCTTTTCATAAAAAAAAACGGAATAAATAGAGTTTCTGATCATGATAATCGCCAGAGAAAACCTCATCGACTTATCAAGAACGCCTTACTATCATTGTATCAATCGCTGTGTTCGGAGAGCTTGGCTTTGCAGGGATGATCCTTTGACGGGTAAGAATTATGATGGTCGTAAGCAATCCATTGTTGATCGGATGAAGTTTTTAACCACGGACTTTGGCATTGAACTCTGTGCTTATGCCGTTATGAGTAATCATTATCATGTGGTTTTACAGGTGAACGCTGAAATAATTGATAATTTATCAGAAAAAGAAGTCGCTAGTCGTTGGACTCAAGTTTACAAAAATGTCATTGGTATTCGTTATGTCGAGGGCGCTAAGCTTGATATGAAAGAGCAGAATGCAATGAATACCTACCTTCCTATTTTGCGTGAAAGATTAAAAGATATCAGTTGGTATATGCGCGCATTAAATGAAGGTATTGCCCGCAAAGCCAATAAAGAAGATGATTGCAAAGGACATTTTTGGGAAGGGCGTTTTAAATCACAAGCACTCACCGATGAAGCCGCATTACTCGCTTGTATGGCCTATGTTGATTTAAATCCTATTCGAGCTAAGATGGYAMMAAYGYMMKAAKANTYWAGYMAWACYWCANGWWMAAGWGNRKGTAAWWAGNSKGSYAAWWAGAYANACWWMMTYAWRSKSACWANAAAKGNNYWTAAAAAAGTATTAAAAGAAAACCCACAAAACAGCGACAACACACCCAAACAACTTAAATCATTCAGCCAACCAAACAAAAAAAATGAAAACGCTCTGCCAATCGAAAGAGAAAGCTACCTAGAGCTCGTTGATTACACGGGCAAAGCCATACAATCCGGTAAGCTAGGTTCAATACCAGATAACTTAAGTCCCATATTAACCAGACTGCATATCAACCCAATCCATTGGGTATCAACCGTCAGCCGATTTAAATATGCGTTTGTAAAGGTGGTAGGTTCTATTGCTCAATTGGATGATTGGCGCGAGAAAAATAATCAAATTAAAGAAACTAATATGCAGTGGTTGAAAGGAAATAAGGCTTCTAAACTATTTTATAGATGAAGTTAAATTTAGGCGATGTATTTATTAGTAAATATTTATGTGTTTCACAGGCATATTGCTAGTTTGTCTTCAAATAATCCCGTAAAATCCCTACCTATTTATTGTTTAAGTTATTAGAATACTTTGCGAATATTTATAGTGAAGTAGTCAATCGTTATCTTTGAGGTGTTTTTTTGGAATTTTTAGCAGAATATGGCATATTTTTGGCCAAAGCCGTAACTATTGTTATCGCAATTATTATTGTCATCGGCTCAATTGTCGCGCTAGGCGGTAAAAATAAGAAGTCTATAGAAGGTCATATTGAGATAACCAACATTAGTGAAGATCTCGCTGATATAAAAGAAGGTATGTTAGAAGAAGTACTTTCTGAGGATGAATATAAGACATTACAGAAAAATAAAAAGAAAACTGAAAAGGCTGATAAAAAAGCAAAAGCAAAGAAATTAAAAGCAGATAAAAAGATTAAAAAATCTTCATCAGACAAAGAAATTAAGACAGAAATTGATTCAGATAAAAATATTGAAATGTCTGATGCTGATATCGAGACAGAAAGCAGTGCAAAAGCTGAAAACTCAAAAACTGAAATTTCAGAAGAAACTGAGCAAGAATCACATAGAGTATTTGTGATTAATTTTGATGGCGATGTGGAAGCTTCAGCGGTTGAAAACCTTAGAGAAGAAATTACCGCAATTATTTCTATCGCTGATCCTAAGGACGAGGTAGTTGTTTGTTTAGAAAGTCCTGGTGGGATGGTTCATTCTTATGGACTTGCCGCTTCACAACTAACTCGAATCAAAGCTGCAAATTTAAAATTAGTCATAGTGGTTGATCAAGTAGCCGCATCCGGCGGCTATATGATGGCGTGTGTTGGAGATGAAATATTAGCCGCACCTTTTGCTATTCTTGGTTCAATAGGCGTTGTTGCAGAGCTTCCAAATTTTCACCGTTTATTAAAGCATAATAAAGTTGATTATGAGCAACATACGGCGGGCGAATTCAAACGAACGATTACCATGTTTTCAGAAAATACAGAAGCTGGGCGGAAAAAATTTAAACAAGAACTAGAAGAAACACACGATTTATTTAAGAGCTTTATTGCTGAAAATCGTCCATCTCTAGATATAGACAAAGTGGCAACCGGTGAGCATTGGTATGGAACTCAAGCGCTCGACTTGGGACTAATTGATGGTATTACAACCAGCGATGATTACATTGTGAAAGCGTCTGAAAACAATCAAGTGTTCGAGATTTCATACCAAATTAAAAAGCCATTTTCTGAAAGATTTTCATTTTCTGTTCAATCAACAATAGAGAAAGCTTTTTTATCCGTTTGGAAAAAAAATATTGAGTCACGACTTTTTAAGTAGATGCCTATAATCGTAAAAGATGCACATTAAAATTGAAGTGAGAAAATAAAATGGATAGTGAGTTTTGGCATAGTAAATGGAAAAAAAATCAAATTGGTTTTCATTTGAATGAAGTACATCCATTACTTCAAAAACATTTTGATAATATATTTTCTGATAGCCCATCAGTGTTTGTCCCACTTTGTGGAAAGACTTTGGATATGCGCTATTTGTTCTCGCAACAAAAATCAGTGATAGGTTGCGAGTTAAGTGATATTGCGGCAAATGATTTTTTTGCGATAGAAAAAGAAGAAGGCTCTTTGAATATTGCAAGTAAAGAAGCTTATAAGGTATTTGAAATTGAAAAAGAGTCTCAATCGTTAAAGATATTAGTTGGCGATTATTTTGATTTGAGCAATAGTTCAGATTCCGATCCTGAGTTATTTAGTCAATGCCAATCAATTTATGATAGAGCTGCATTAATCGCATTACCCGAATATTTACGAGAGCGATACGTTGAGCATCTGAGAAGATTGTTACCTCAAGCCAAAATGTTATTAATAACATTGGATTATGATCAAAGTAAAATGTCAGGGCCTCCTTATTCAGTAGAGCCGTCAGAAATTGAAAAACTCTTTTCATTTGCAACTGTTGAAGTCTTGAAACGTTCGGATATCATTGAAGATGARCCTCRWTTTAAARGTAAAGGRYTAAGYCATTTTTATCARACAGCCTATTTCATCGAATGGAAATGATAGTACGAGTACCCGAAACAGAATTCAAAACAAAATTCAAAACAAAGTTCGAAACAGAACAACTTAAAATGACAATATTATTTAAATTAACTATCTCTCTATCAATTCTAGTTTTCTCCTTATTTTCATCAGCGACAGATGGAAGTCTTCTTCAAGCGGTTAGTAATAACGCTGTCACTTCTGCGAAGGTCAATAACCAAACTTTAATTTTTAGTTTCWCTGGTCTGACAGACGGTAAGACTTATAGAAATATTATCTCCTCTGGTTTTTCTTTTAATCTTGATAATGGAAAGAGTGAAACTATAGCTGGTATACCCGATAAGATCGGTCGTTTAGCAAGTATTGCCGTCACAATTAATAATCGTGTGTTAGTTATTGGAGGATATTCCGTTGCTAAGGACCATAGCGAGAAATCAACGGCAGAAATTTATGAATATTTACCGGTTGTAAATCGATATGAAGTTCTAACAAAAATGCCTGTACCGGTTGATGATACCGTTGCGCTAGTCTATAAAAATCGATATCTCTATTTAGTGAGTGGTTGGTTCGATACCGGCAATGTTAGTTTAGTGCAAGTTTACGATATTAAAAATGATATTTGGTTTAATGCCACGCCATTTCCCGGGGCTCCTGTTTTTGGACATGCCGGAGGGATCGTTGACAATCAATTTGTCATAGCTGATGGTGTCAAAGTAGTTGAAAAAAATAATGGAAAACGAGCTTATGCGCCTTCAGATGAAAACTGGCTGGGTGAAATTCAAAGCAAAAACCCAGCAGAAATAAAATGGGAAAAGATAAAAAGACATCCTTTCAAACCTCACTATAGAATGGCTTCAACCGGTATTTCAAATAGTGAAATAATTCTTTTTACGGGAGGAAGTGACAATCCCTATAATTTTAATGGGATTGGTTACGATGGCAAGCCAAGTAAGCCATCAAGTAAAATGTTCGCCTATGATTTAAAAAAGAAAGTATGGAAAACACTTCAGAATAAACCGATACTTTCAATGGATCACCGTGGACTTATTGAACATAGAGGTAATGTCTACATCGTTGGTGGTATGGGAAAAAATCAGCGTCTACTTTCAAACGTTCAAAAAATCAATATTGATAAGAGATTAGAAAAGAATGGTTCAAACTAAAGCATACGGCAGTTGGTCTTCACCGTTAAGTGCAAAAATACTAGCTCAAAAAAGTATTCGTTACGGACATATGTGCGTGGATAGTGGCAATGTTTATTGGCTTGAAAGTAGAGCTAGTGAGAATGGTCGTGGCGTTATTGTAAAGCGAAGCTGTTCAGGTAAAATTGAAGATCTATTACCAGATTCTATCAGCGTCAGAAGTAAAGTTCACGAATATGGCAGTGGCGATTATATTGTAAAGGACGATGTTATCTATTTTGCCAATGCGAAAGATCAATGCGTTTATCGTTACGACGGAAAATTGCAACAGTTAACAGAAAAAGTAAATGGTATAAAATTAGAACTAGCGGACTCAGAATTACTCGAAACTAGCATAATAGAAGCGCGATATGCTGATTTTGTAGTTTCGAAAGATAATCAATATCTGATATGCGTAAGAGAAACTCACTTTCAATCTAAAGTTGTCAATGAATTAGTTTGTATTCATTTATCTTCCAGTGATGAGTTTAAGCCTGTTAAAGTTATTCAAACAGGAAAAGATTTTTATAGTTTTCCACGGTTAACTTCAAATACCAATCGATTAACTTGGACATGTTGGGATCAGCCAGAAATGCCATGGGATTCTGCGGAATTATGGGTAGCTGATTTTCATAAAGATGGAAGAGTCGATGCTGTTCACAAAGTCGCTGGCGGTCTTTCATTAGAACGGAAAGAATCCGTTTATCAACCAGAATGGAGTAACGATGGTATTTTGCATTATATTTCAGATTCGAGTGGCTGGGGAAATCTTTATTCGTGCAGAGATGGTGTTAAAAATGCATTAACTCCAATAGATAGAGAATTCGGAATTCCTCAATGGTCGCTGGCAAGTTCTACTTATGTCATTACCAAAGACAATCATATTTATGCTGTTTATGTGCAACGAGGTCAGCAACAGTTGTGTCATATAGATGTGTCGACGGGGCATATTGAACCAATAGAATTGGCGATAAAAGATTTTGGCGAACATTTATTATTAAGCAAAAATAAACTGTATTATAAAGGTGCTGGTCCAGAAATTTCTGAAGGGATTTATGAGTTTGATTTATTAACACAGAAGAATAATTTAATTAGTTTAGAAAAATCATTTCCATTACCAGCATCTGAGTTAAGCATTGCGAAGCCAATAGAGTTTGAAGTTGACATCTCTGATATAGACAAAACCAAAAACAGTAAGACCAGAACGTGCCATGCGTTTTACTATGAACCGTATAACACACAGTATAAAGCGCCAGGAAACACAGCTCCTCCACTTATTGTGATGAGTCACGGAGGACCAACGGGCATGACAACAAGTTCACTTAATTCAGCGATTCAGTTTTGGACGCATCGAGGTTTTGCCGTTGTCGATGTTAATTATTCAGGTAGCACAGGTTTTGGTAAAAAGTACAAGGATCGTTTAATTGGCAATTGGGGAATTGTTGATGTGGAGGATTGTGTTGCGGTAGCAGAATATCTAGTGAAACAAAACTTGGCAGATAAAGATTCACTATTAATTAGAGGTGGAAGCGCCGGAGGATATACAACGTTATGTGCGTTAACCTTTTATGATGCATTTAAAGCAGGTACTAGTCGATATGGAATTTCTGATTTAGAATGTTTGGCAACGGATAGTCATAAATTTGAAGCAAGATATTTAGATGTTTGTGTGGGTGAATACCCTAAAGAAAAGCAAACTTATATTGATCGATCCCCCATTCATTTTACCGATAAGCTGTCTTGCCCTATTTTAATTTTACAAGGTGAAGATGATAAAGTGGTTCCACCAAATCAAGCAGAGATGATGGTTGATGCATTAAAACAAAAAGGATTACCTTTCGCTTATCAATTATACAAAGGTGAGGCTCATGGATTTAGAAAAGAGGAGACTATTATTCATTCTTTAAATGCGGAATTAAGTTTCTATCGTCAGGTATTGAAGATCAAAAGTGACGAACAGATTGAGTCAGTCAAAGTTGAGAATTTGTAGAGAGTCCGAGGTAAAGGATAAAAGCAAATCCCCCTCAATCCCCCTTCGCAAAGGGGGAGGTTTACATTGATGTAACGACCTTCGTAAAGGGGGAAAGCTAGTTGCTAACCACCAATAAATGAAAGATTCGGCGTAATTCCTGTATCTAAATCATGGAGGAAATGTTGTTTTCTTTTGTTTCTTAATGAATCAACAATTAACTTTTTCAATTCATCTTTTTGATCTGGTTTTTGTAATAAATGACGCAGGCTATAACCTTTTTCTCCAAACAAACACAAATGAAAATCGCCTGTGGAAGATACTCTTAAACGATTACAGGTATCACAAAAGTCTTTAGAGTAGGGCGCGATCACACCAAAACTTCCTTGATAATCAGGATGAACATATTCAATCGCAGGTCCTGCTGATTTTTCTCGTAATTTTTCTGTCCATCCATTAGAAAGTAAAAAGTTCTTTAAAATCTGTGCGCTGACATGATGTTTTTTATAGTAATCAAAATTATCACCCGTTTGCATTAATTCAATAAACCGAATGCTAATTTTTCTCTCCCTAATATAATCGGCAAATTGTTTAAATTGGTGGCTGTTAATTTCTTTGAGTAAAACTGCGTTGAGTTTAATTTTTTTTATTGAAAGTGTTAAAGCGTAATCAATACCGCTTAAAATTTCTTTGAGACGGTTATGACCCGTTAGGCTATGAAACAAGTTAGGATCAAGTGAATCGACGCTAACGTTAAGGTGAGTAAGGCCTGCATCAACCCATTCTTTGATATTTTCTTTGAGCTTATATCCATTGGTGGTGGTAGCTACTTGTAAAATGCCGGGTGTTTTAGCGATAGACGCAATAATTTGCGAAAAGTCCTTTCTGAGCGATGGCTCGCCTCCGGTTAAACGGATCTTTTCTGTTCCCATATCCGCAAATGCTTTAACTAGGTTACTAATCTCCAATCCATTTAAAAATGATTTTTTTTGAGTGGAAGAATAGCCGTCTGGTAAACAGTAATCACATGAAAAATTACAGACGTCAGTGATAGACAATCGCAAATAAGGAAAGCGACGTCCATAGCTATCGGTCAATTTAGGGCTTGAGTCGAGCACTGTTTTATCAACAGGATCGATTGCAGATTGTACTTCTGTATGTGGCAATAGTTGCTCCTTTCCAAATACGGGAGGCTAATTAATTTCTTAATCAACCCTGGTAATTAAATTAATGTTCAATTTAATTACGGCAAAACCAGCGTATTAGTATTAAAAAAAGCAATAATGCTTATTTAAACAATAACTTAGCCTAGAAATGCTCGGAGTGGTTATGGTTTGTATGTATGTTTAGTGTTCTTGTTATATTCATTTTAGCTTATGTAAGGTTTATAAACAATTCTTGTGGTTGATCTTGATCACTAAAAGACTAAATCCATTTCCCACAAGTAGATATAATGAAGGTAGTCTCAAGATAATTGTTACTTCATTGTTCTACTACGCTACATCGTTGTAGCGACCTTAGCAAAGGAGCCAGCTCATTTTTCATAGGCTTACGCATCATCAACATAATGTTTTTTCATATTTCTAACAATTATAAAAATAGTTAACAGAACAATCGGTGAAATAATGACCAGAACTAAGTTTTCATTTACATGGAAGAATTCTTCGCTAAATCCATGTAATACTATTTTTAATAGGCTGATTAAGTAATAGGATATGGCCGCAACAGATAAACCTTCTACTGTTTGCTGTAACCTTAATTGCATATGAGAGCGATGATTCATTGATTCTAATAACTTCTGATTTTGCTCTGCTATTGTTTGATCAACTCGTGTTCTTAGTAAATCGCTTGCTCGAGTTAATCGTTTAGATAAGCTTTCTAGCTGTAAACTGACGGATGCACACGTTCTAATAGCTGGCATAAACCGGCGTTGTAAGAACTCGCCTAACATATCTTTGCCTTCGATGGGTTGTTGACCAAGTTCATCCAGACGACTATTAACTAACTCTGAATAGGCTCTAGTTGCGGAGAATCGAAAGCTAGAAGAGGCTCGTAATCGCTCGACTTCTGCTGCAACATTGGTCAATTTTTGTAATAATTTACTTTCATCGGCGGAGGTATCAATCTTTGCAATATTAGCTAAGATCGCAGCACATTCTTGGCCCAGTTGGGTTGCTTTTGGTGCAATATTTTTAGCTACAGGCAGTGCTAGTAACGACATCTGACGATATGTCTCAATTTCCAAGATCATTAACAATAAACGACCGGTTTGCGTATCGGCATTTGATTCTGCATTTGATTCAGTATTAATGACAAATTGAGTAAAACCTTCTTTATCTGTTTGTAATGAGCTCCAAATACTGGCGGGGTTTTGCATTTGGCTTTGCATGACATTACAGGCAATTTTTGCACTAGCCCCTAATACTTGTTCAATCGTAGTGATATCTTCAAATTGTCCGATTGAAACATGGCAAGCTGAAATGGCCTCACCGGGAAATTGACTTAACCAATCTTTTGGGAAAACGTCGAGAGCGAACCCATTACTATTCCCCGTTTTATTAGCCGAACGGATTACGGTAATGGTGGAAAATTCTCGATGGTTTTCCCAACGTAATTCAAATGGTCCAAAATCTTGAAAATAACTATTGCTAGTGGGCGTAACGCCATTCACTTGAAAAGTTCTAGCAAGGGTGTTAAGAGCATCATATTCTAACGAAACATCTTTATTTGAATGAAAAAATGCAATATGACTGACAACGCAAGGTGATTTAATAATTGGATGAGGTCTTGCGTGAATTTCTTGCTGTAACTCTAGATGCTGAGGGTGGAAGTTAATCATTTTGATTAGCGCTTTTATCATCATTAATAGGTTAATTGTAGAGTATAATTGTGACTAATTTAATACAAGGTAAAATTAATTAAGGATTTAGAAAGCGTGGATCAATTTAAAGCTATTAGCGCAACCAAATATTGGCTACAAAATACCATTATAGATTTCAGTTTTTGCCCTTTTGCAAAAARAGAATTTGTTRACCAGRCKATTCACTATCATGTCGCTGAGYTTGAAGATGAAAATGCTAGGCTATGTTTGATAGCGGAACAGTTAAAATATCTTGATGTTAATTCAGCTATTGAAACCACTTTAATTATCTTTCCTGCAGGATTAGAAAGCTTTTTCGATTATTTAGATTTCTTATATTTAGCAGAAGAGGTCATATTGCAACTGGGTTATGAAGGTAGCTATCAATTAGCCAGTTTTCATCCAGACTATTGTTTTGAGGACTTAAAACAAGATGACGCGGCTAATTATACTAATCGATCACCTTATCCAATGCTCCATATACTTCGAGAATCGAGTATAGAAAAAGCGATAGCACTTTATGATAAACCAGAGTTGATCCCTGAAAATAATATTAAGAAAGCGAGAGCGAAGGGCAGGGAAATTTTCAGAGGAATTATTAAAGATTCCCTTGCCGGATTTTATTAATGATTAGATTTTCTTGACCTTTTCGACATAGAGTGTAAACTAAAGTTACACATGTAACAGGTTGAGGTGTTAATAATGAGAAATAGAAAAATAAAATCACAAGAGACCAGCGAAGTTGATATGACTCCTATGTTAGACATTGTATTCATCATGTTAATATTTTTTATTGTAACAACGACATTTGTAAAGGAGTCTGGCATTGAGTTTAATCAACCATCGACTGGCAAAACTAGCCCTGAACCAAGTCAAGCAATGCTGATAAAAATTGATGCGAATGAAACGCTAACCGTTAATGGCAGAGAGGTACTAGCGGACTCTATACGATCTAACGTAGAAGTATCGAAATCAACTATAGTTAATTTAGTCGTCTTTGTTCAAATCGCCGAATCTGTTCGAACAGGTTTACTCGTCAGTGTGGTTGACCAAGTTAGGTTGGCTGGCATTGCGCAAGTAACCGTTAGTCGGATTTCGCGATAAAATTTTGWGTAGATTTATTGATTCTTGTTAATGATGACTTTACCTTTCTTAATGACTCGTTTACAAGGATTACCACCAATTTGATAACTCAGTTCTGCGGGTGATTCAATATCCCAAAAGACCAAATCAGCTTGTTTTCCTTTTGTGATAGAACCAACGGTATTATCTATCCCTAAAGCTTTAGCAGCATTAATTGTAATACCTTTTAACGCTTCTGAGGGTGTTAATTTAAACAGGGTAGTCGCCATATTTAACATTAATAAAATTGACAAACAGGGTGAGCTCCCGGGATTCGAATCAGTAGCGATGGCTACAGGTATGTCGTGATCTCTTAGTGCCTGAATAGGAGGCAATTTTGTTTCAGATAGAAAATAATAGGCTCCAGGTAATAAGGTCGCTACCGTGCCAGATGTTTTAAGATGCTTAATATCGTCACAATTTAAATACTCCAAATGATCAACCGACCAAGCATTAAATTCACAAGCTAATTTAGAACCACCCAAATCAGATAGTTGTTCTGAATGAAGCTTTATCGGTAAACCTAGTTCCTTGGCTTTTTCAAATACTCTCTTTGTTTGCTGAATGGTAAATCCAATGCCTTCACAAAATGCGTCTACGCAATCAATAAGTCCGAGCTTGTGTAATTCCGGCATCATCGTTTCACAAACCAATTTTATATACTCATCTGCTCGATCTTTATATTCTATTGGCACCGCATGAGCACCTAAAAATGTCTTGCTGATCTCAATACCTGAAAATTGATTTAGTTCTTCAGCAACTTCAAGCATTTTCTGTTCTGTTTTTAAATCCAATCCATAACCTGATTTTATTTCGAGACTTGTAACCCCTTCATCCATCAAATAACTCAGACGTTTGGCAGCTAGTTTAAATAACTCATCTTTAGACGCCTCACGGGTAGCTTTAACGGTAGAAACGATACCACCGCCGGCCTTTGCAATCTCCTCATAGCTTTTGCCGTTAAGTCGCATCTCAAATTCATTGGCGCGATTTCCTCCATAAACTAGGTGTGTATGACAGTCAATTAAGCCAGGTGTTACCCATTGACCTTGACCATCGATTGAGTTTTCGGTTTCTAGTTTGTCAATTAAGGGATCGTCAGCATTGAATATACCGGCAATTAGTCCATCTTTGATACATATTACTGGGTTATCAACAATGCCATAGGGGTTATTTATTTCATCATCTTTACTTTCAAAATGAAAACTAGCGAGGGAGATATTATGTAGGATGAGATCGTAAATTTGTGACATAATCTTGAGTCATTAGTCCTGTTAAAACATAAAACAATGCATAAATTATACGCGGAAAATATTCTGATTGGCAGTGATTGGCAAACAGAAGTGACTTTAACTATCGATTATGGAATTATCAAACAGATTAACAAAGGAAGAGAGGAGGGAGCTATCGCGTTAAATGGGGCGGTTATTCCGGGAATGAGCAATTGTCATTCCCATGCGTTTCAGCGAGCTTTTGCGGGTTTTTCCGAATATAGAGGTAATTCCGAGGATAGTTTTTGGAGTTGGCGCGATATTATGTACAAGTTTGTCGCTAAAATGACGCCGGAGGACGCTCATATTGTCGCTAAGTTTGTTTATATAGAAATGCTGAAAGCGGGTTATACCAGTGTCGGTGAGTTTCATTATTTGCACCATCAAGCGGACGGTACAATGTATGATGATCCTGCAGAAATGTCGCATCAAGTTATTCAAGCCGCCTTTGATGTCGGAATATCGATCACTCATTTGCCTGTACTATATACCTATGCTGGTTTTGGCGAAAAGAAGCCTTCAAAAGAACAAGCTCGATTTATCCATTCAACACAAGACTATCTGGATCTCGTTAACCAATTAGAAAAGAGTTATTCTAACAGATCTAACTTTCAATTAGGCATCGCTCCGCATTCACTACGAGCGGTTAGTAAAGAACAACTAAAGGATATTGTACCGTTTATACGTCAAACAAATCCTAAAGCACCCATTCATATTCATATCGCGGAGCAGTTAAAAGAAGTCGATGATTGTCTGTCTTTTTATAAAGAGCGTCCGGTCGAATGGTTATTAAATAATTTTCAAATGGATGAACATTGGTGCTTGATACATGCCACGCATTTAACTGAAGAAGAAATCAAAAACACTGCTGAAAGTGGTGCTGTTGTCGGTATTTGTCCTTTAACCGAAGCTAACCTTGGCGATGGTATTTTTCCAACGGTTGAATTTTCTAAATTAGGTGGAAAATTTGCTATCGGCTCGGACTCTCATATTGGAATTAATGTTGCTGAAGAATTGAGGTTATTGGAATATGCACAGCGGTTAACTAGTCATCAAAGAGCGGTGCTAGTTGATGAAAATTGTCCATCCGTGGGGCAAACCCTTTATACAAAAACTTGTAAAGACGGAGCGATCTCACTCAATCAAAATGCTGGTAAAATTGCTACCGGAAAGAATGCGGATTTTCTTGTTCTTGATGATAATGAACCATCGTTATTTAGCAAGAAAGAATCTTTTATTTTAGATGCGAGTATTTTTGCATGCAATCAATTACCGGTTAAAGATGTTTATGTAGCCGGTGAAAAAGTCATAGAGAATGGTCAACACAGATTGCAAGAAAAAGCTAAAAACCAGTATCGCGAAGTACTCAAAAAACTAGCATAAAACCCACTTAAATGTTCTTCAAATCAACTCCCCAATTGTTTAGTTTTATCAACTAAACCTTGATCCAAATCAGGCAATAATCCTCTCGTTTGATAAGCTTACATTAGAGATTTTTAATATACGGGTAACATTTGTAATCCGTGAATTTCAAACACCATAACAAACTTTAGGGGAATAAAATGAACAAGATATTGCTCACCGCAACGTTGGTTTCTGCAATGTTAACTAACAGCAGTAATTTGCTTGCTGACAATGAAAAAGAAACGTCAAAAACAGTGGTATCAAAAACTGTTATAGAAAAAGATACAAAAAAGAAAAGTTCTGAATGGGACTTTTCTGGTCAAGCTGCTATTTACTATCAAACAGTCGATGCTCAAGGGAATGGCTCATTATTTGATCAAGGTCCAGCAAGTTCATCTGAAGGTTGGGCGAAAGCCGCTGGTGGGTTTCAACTTCGAGCAGTCAATAAAGATCTTGGAAATGGAATAGGTGCGGGATTTGAACTCACAGGATTGTCTTCTTTAGGTCTTCATAACGATGTAGTTTCTGGTTTAGTTCAAAATGCTGGTGGCACTTCAGATGGCTTAACTGCGGGAGCTTTAACTCAGGCATATTTAACTTATAAAGCGGGTAACACAAGTTTTAAAGTTGGAAGACAGGAATTGCCAAAAGACCTCTCTCCATTTTCTTTTTCAGAAGGCTGGAACGTGTTCAAAAATACATTTGATGCGGCATTAGTTGTCAATTCAGATTTAGAAAATACAACCTTAGTTTATGCTTATGTGACTCGCCATAATAATTCAGTTGGCAATCTTAATGATTTTTCAAAATTTTATGATACTGATGGCGTGCATATGATTACTGCACAGAACAAAGGAATAAAAAATGTCACTTTGACTGGGAGTTATTATATTTTACCTAGTGCGACAACGGGTGGAACGGCGAATGCATTGTGGCTTGATGCAAAAATTAAAATGTCTAAAGCAAAATTAGAGTTTCAAGCGGGCACTATTGGTGGGGATGCGGTTCCGGAAGATACCAACGGTTACGGTATCAAAATCTCAGGGAAATTAGGTCAATTTGATACATCCTTTGCATATTCTTCTGCGGATGATGGAACTTTGAATATTGCTAATTTAGCTGGTGGGGGAGTTAAATCACCATTTTATACGCAAGGTATACTTAATCAAAATGCCATAAAGCGTGACTCAGATTCCTTTAAGTTCACGGCAGCAATGAATGGACTTGGTGGAAAACTTGTTTTTGCTTACATGAGTTCAGATATGGGKTCAACMGCKYTWCCYTCMGTTTTTGGAACSGGMRATGGMGGTGAAGGAACTTATAGTGAACTTGAATTAATTTATAARCGTTCAYTAACTGAAAACACTAAAYTGTTTACGGCTTTAATCAATCAAAATGATGATCGTCAGGTGGATAAAGGTCAAAACTTTTTCAGAGTTTGGGTGAGATACTCACTGTAAGAATTGCCCTTTTTTGTGTAGGGTGTACACGGTTTTTATCTCCATGGATGGAGTGTATCCTGAATATTGTTTGGAACAATATCAGGGCTGTGCCCCCCCTACACTATGGCTTTATTTAGTTGCGGCGTTAATTTAAATCTGGATAGTTTTAGAATGAGACAGCCATCTTTGCAACAACAATATAGCCGCTACGCTCAACCCAGTAATTAAACCAATCCAATAACCATTTACTCCATACCCTTGATATTCCGCTAAATAATAACCGGTTGGAAAACCAACTAGCCAATAGGCTATTGCGGTAATTATCATTGGAATCTTAGTATCTTTTAATCCTCTTAAACAWCCGGCRCWAGCAACTTGCARACCRTCRGAAAACTGAAAAAYGGCAGCRAAAAAYAAYARTCCKCCWGCNAATTNTTAATARYTCYARATCTTGTGTATAAATTGAWATYAAAATYGTKGGAATGCTCATAAACATGATAGCCGCCACGCTCATAATTGAAATACTTAATAAAATACCGGTGTTACCGGCAAGTCGCATGGCTTCGATTTTATTCTTTCCTCTAAAGTAAGAGACTCTAGCAGTAATCGCTTGGGATAAACCTAGCGGAATCATAAATGTGAGTGATGATAAATTAAGTGCTATCTGATGAGCGGCCATAATTTCTGTTGGGTATTTCGCGATCATTAAAGAAACCGCAGCGAACATGGTTATTTCAAAACCCAGTGTAATCGCTAATGGAAAACCTAATGCGAAAACAGCTTTTATCTCATTAATTGGAGGCAATTGAAAACTTTTTAACAAATTAAATTGGCGATATTTTCTTGCGGTCAAGGTGTAAATCAATAGTCCAACAAACATCAACGTCCATGTAAGAGCTGTAGCATAACCAATTCCAGTTGTACCCATTTCTTCAACGCCATAACCGCCATACATAAACCAGTAGTTAAATAATATATTGAATGGGATTGATGTAGCGGTGACTAGTAAAATGGCTTTAGTCGAGAACAGACCTTCATTACAAAACCTTAGCGCAAAAAACAACATTAAACCTGGCCATCCCCACAGAGTAGCGAGAAGATAATCAGTAGCCGTTTTAGAAATATCCGGCGCAATATTGAGCAGTTCAAGTATATACGGAGCGTTAAATAGTGCGAGTATGGCTATTGGTGTCATCGCTAAAGCGATGACTATCGAGATATTAAAATGGGTGGTTATCTTTGAATCTTCTCCAGCCCCTTTAAAGTGTGCAATGATTGGATTGAAAGCAAGAAATAATCCTAAAAAGAAAACAAGAACAGGGTGCAACAAACTGGTTCCAATAGCAATAGCGGCTAATGCATCGGTACTGTAATGACCAGCCATTAATACATCAATAAATCCAGTGGCCATTTGTGACAGCTGAGAGAGAATGGCTGGTATACCAATCGGTAGCAGTTCTTTAAGTTCTTTTTTGTATAACTGGAACATTATTGTTGGTTTTTGAATTAAAAGGATTAGAAAAGAAGGCGCATATTACGCTTAAAATGATAAAGTTTAAAGTAGCAAAAAGTTGCTAGCTTATTTTAATTTGAGCTAATTATTTAGACAATTCGCCTCTTAAGCTAGTTTGCATTTTTTGTTTGATCTCAGMGAYWGTGCAGTCACTACTCAAAAGRTAACWGAGYTTTGTTAGMGTTGCTTCTGGAGTCATGTCAAAKCCRCTAATWACRCCWGCATTCAGCAATTGGCGACCKGTTTGRTAATTRCTCATATCAACGCCACCTTTTAAACATTGGGTGCAATTGACAATAATAATTCCTGATTGATCTGCCTTACGCAATAGCTCCAAAAAATCAGGTTGATTGCTGGGCGCATTGCCTATGCCATAAGTCATTAAGACCAAACCTTCTATTCCTGAGTTAATCACGCTTTCTAACATTTTTGCCGAGAAACCTGGAAACAAACTTAAAACGACGACATTAGGTTGAATGATTCGATTAATTTTTAGCGGTTTAGAGGGTTCTTGTAAAACTATTTCTTTATTGAGTTCAATTTGAGAACCGACTTTGACTAATGCTGGGAAGTTAGGCGACTGAAATGCATGGAATCCAGTGGCATCGGTTTTTCGAGTACGATTTCCTCTATATAAGCGATTATGAAAATATAAACCGACTTCGGGAATGTCATAGCGAGAGGCTAATAAAATGGAGGTAATTAGATTTTCTCGCGCATCGGTACGCATCTGAGCCCAAGGAATTTGAGAGCCTGTAACAATCACAGGCTTTGATAGATCTTCTAGCATAAACGAAAGGGCCGAAGCTGTGTATGCCATGGTATCGGTTCCATGTAACACAATAAAACCATCAAAATCATCATAGTTCGCTTTAATATCTTCGGAGATAGTGTACCAATCATCCGGTGTAATATTGGATGAATCGATCAGGTTCTCATATTCATGAACAACCACTTCCGGCATTTCAGGATAAGAAAGTTCAGGAAGTTTTTTAATCTGCTCGGTGAAATACCCAGCTTCAGGCACAAAACCATTTTCACTTGGTTTCATGCCGATAGTACCACCGGTATACGCGATGTAAACGCGTTTGGATTGAGTCATTTGAAATCTACGCTATGCCTAATTGTTATAAGCGTACATTACTAGAGGTGGTTGAAAGACACAAATAAATATTGATAGTAAATATAGGTAGAACGATAAATATTCTACCTATATTAGTGGCTGAGCCTGGTTGATAAATCAACTCACCTTTTTAAGATTAGACTCGCAATATGAAACTTGTTCGCATGAAATTAATGCAAGGCTGGTATCTAACATTCTATTTGAGAAGCCCCATTCGTTATCATACCAAGACATTACTTTGACCATTCGTCCATTAACTTTAGTTTGAGATGAATCAAAACTAGAGGAGGCTGGGTCATGATTAAAATCAATTGATACTAATGGTTCATCAATATAAGAAAGCACGCCCTTCATTTGATTTTTTGATGCGTTCATTAACTTCCTCAACATTAGTATCCCTAGATGAAATAAAAGTTAAGTCAATTACTGATACATTGATTGTCGGTACACGTACTGCCATACCATCTAATTTACCGTCAAGTTCAGGTAGAACAATACCCACTGCTTTTGCAGCACCCGTTTTAGTTGGGATCATGGAATGAGTTGCAGCTCGAGCGCGATAAATATCAGAGTGTGCAGAATCAATTAATTTTTGATCATTGGTGAATGCGTGAATCGTTGTCATTAAACCCGATTCGATCCCAACGCTATCATTTAATATTTTTGCRATCGGAGCTAARCAATTGGTTGTGCATGAGGCATTTGATATTATTTGGCAATCGCTAGTTAGTTCTTCATGGTTCACGCCGTAAACAATTGTTGCATCAACGTCAGTTCCTGGTGCTGAGATAATGACTTTTTTTGCACCGGCAATGATATGTTTATTTGCGAGTTCCCGTTTGGTAAAAAAGCCGGTACATTCATAAACAATATCAATATCTAAGTCAGCCCAAGGTAAATTTTTAGGGTCTCTTTCACTAAACATTTGGATCACATCACCATTAACAATGAGTTTATTGTCAAGTAATTGAACGTCTGCAGAAAACCTTCCATGTACGGTATCGTATTTTGTTAGGTGAGTATTATTTTTTGCGTTGCCTAAATCATTTATTGCAACAATTTGGATTTCGTTTCGGTAATCGCCTTCGTATAATGCTCTAAGTATATTTCTTCCTATCCTTCCGTAACCATTAATTGCGACTTTGATCATTTCATTCTCCAAATTTAATTTTTAAAGACTTTTATATAGATAATTACTCATTAACGCATTTCGTGACACCGGTGTCAATTTTTATCGTGAAATGACGCGAAAAGGACATGTTGGATTGGAAGGTTATCTTTAAAGTGCTATGTTTTTGCAGGAGCGCTAGATTCTCGTACGATTAATTCGTTCCTAATGGTTGTACTTAGTTTTTCTAAAGGCTTTTTTCGAATGATTCTAATTAACATACGAGTCGCTTCAATAGCCATTTCTGTTATAGGTTGCTTTATCGTGGTGAGAGAAGGCCATATATATCGCGAGGCCGGAGCATTATCGAAACCAGTAACGGTTAAGTCGTGAGGTATCGAAATTCCTTTTTGTTTTGCAACTTTAACAATACCGGCTGCCATATAGTCATTAGAAGCAAATATGGCAGATGGCGGGACTTTAAGTGACAATAAACGTCTGGCGCAGTCTTCTCCAGACTCAAAGCTAAAGTTTCCCTGTTGAATAAATTGATCAAGGATTGGAATTCCGGCTTCTTTTAGTGCTTTAGTGTAACCGCTTAAACGTTGCTCTGTAGCACCGTGATCGAGGTGACCTTTAATGAATGCGATTTTATGATGTCCGATAGAAATTAAATAGCGACACATTTCATATGAGGCCTCTGCATCATTACTTATGACACTGGGTATTGAATCTAACGCAGAAATGGCGCCGACTCGAACCACTGGGATTTCTCTTTCTTTAAGCAAATCTAACAACTTTCTCATGTCAGCAAATGGGGGAGTTAAAATGATGCCATCTAAATTGGAACTATTTAAGTTACTTTCGAATTGACTGATTAAGCTTTCATTTTCATGATCTTCAGGATAAATCACTAAATGAAAACCTTCTGCACGACAACGTTCCAGCGCTCCTTTTTGTATGTTTGAGACATAACTATTGCTTTGACTAGGATATAACAGACCGATTAAATATGACTGACTACTCGCTAATGCTCGAGCTTGTGGGTTAGGTCTATAACCTAATTCTGTAAACGATTTTTCGACTTTTTTACGAGTTTCACTGCTAACATTAGGCTCCTGATTCAATACTCGTGAAATCGTTTTTTTTGATACGCCTGCATGTCTAGCAACGTCATTAATGGTTATTTTTTTCAACTAAAGTACCAAACTGCGTTTATAAAAGAAATTTATGATAGCGGTGTCAGAACTAGTTAGTCAATGGGTAACCATTAAAAAACCGCTTTAAAGCGGTTTTTTAATTTAAAGCGACTTTAGTTTTTACTGAATTTCACAAAAACAATTAACATAAGCGTTATTAGGATCGTTCCATTCTGTAAGAGACATTAAGCCTTTAAATTGACTGAATAACTTAGATTTTATGTTTGGTTTTACTCGTGCTTGCTGTCGTTCCTGCATTAACGATTCGACCTGAGATTGATTAAATAACTCTTTCAAAAACTTCTCATTTTCCGTCAATTTACGTTTAACGTTTAAGATATCATAATTATCCAAACCAGCTAGTTTTGCTGCTGATTCGATTGCGTCATTGAGGCTCCCTAACTGATCAACTAAGCCTAAGTCTTTCGCTCTTTTGCCCGACCAGACTCGGCCTTGCGCAATTTTATCGACTTCTTCTAGGGTCATATTTCTTGAACGGGCAACTAAACCGATAAACTTTTGGTAACCAGAATCAATTCCCGTTTGAATCATCATTGCTACATCGTCAGAAAGAGGCATACCAACATCAACTGGGTTTGAATATTTAGTGGTTCCAACACCATCTCGATAAATACCAAAATCATTTAGTGGTTTTTCGAAGGTAGGGAGCATGCCAAATATACCAATAGAACCTGTAATCGTGGTAGACATTGCCCAAATTTCATCTGAACTAGCGCTGATCCAATAACCACCGGATGCCGCTACATCGCCCATTGACGCGACAACCTTAATGCCGTCAGCTTGTGCTTTTACTAATTCTTCTCGGATAACTTCGGAGGCAAATGCGCTACCGCCGCCACTGTCTACTCGAAGAACGATTGCTTTTACATTTTTGTTGTTTCTAGTTTTGCGGATAAGTCTTGCGATTGTATCGCCGCCGATAGTGCCTTCTTTGGCTTCACCATCAACAATGGTGCCTTTAGTGGTAATTACTGCAACTTTAGGCGTGTTAGGATTAGCTGGAAAGCTGATTGGTGAGCGGATAGCTTTAATATATTTTTGATGAGAGATATGTCGGAAGGATTTTGTTTTGCTATCCATACCCGTTTTCTCAATCATTTCATCTCTAAATTCTATGCGAGTGGCTAAACGATCGACTAGCCCAGCATTTAATGCCATGACGGCAGAGTCACCTTTGTTTTCAATTAATGATTCTTTATAGTTTTCGATGTAGCTATCTAAATCGTTTGGAGTTAGCCCTCTATTTTTTGCTAGATCAATTTTAAAGTCTTGCCAAAGATCGCCCATCCATAATAAGTTAGCTTCTTTCGCTTCGTCCGACATATTGTTACGTAAAAATGGTTCTACGGCGGATTTGAATTTACCCACCTTAAAGACGTGAACATTGACACCTAGGTTATCTAACATGCCTTTGAAATAAGTGCCGACCCTTGAAAAGCCCGTTAAAAAGATACCACCCTGCGGGTTCATAACCACTTCATCGGCCTGTGATGCTATAAAATACTGACCTTGTGAATAATAATCACTATAAGCAATGACAGGTTTACCACTAGTCTTAAAGTCTTCTATCGCAACCGCTAAATCTTGCATTTTTGTCATACCAACGCCCCATAAATAACTGGTCGATATTACTAGCATCGTAATGCGATCGTCGTCTTTGGCTTGGTCTAATGCGAAAATTAAATCATAGAGCAATGTTTCTGGTGCATCTTCATTGCCAGTTGCTTCTTGCAGAGCTTTATCAACAGGGTCGGAGTAGGTTAATTGCTCAACTATATTACCGTTTGGTGCTAATACTAGAGCGATACCTTTTTCAACGGTTGGTTTACCATCAGAGTTGGAAATTCCGATCACTATAAAGACTAAAACGCCGAAAAATATTACATTTAAAAATATTTTACGGGTTAGATCCAGTCCATACCACATACTTTTGAAGAGCTTTGTCATTTTAATCCTTAAAGTAAATACTTAAATAGTTTGATAATTTAATAATTTGTTGCCTGATGGATTATAGATTAAACCATCAGCTAGAAAAAGTGTTAATAATTATCGCAAAGGCTTGATAGCTAATCGAGAAGATGCCAATAACTTGTTGATATTATAGAATATATCCAATTAGAATAAAGTGTTAGTAAATCTTTCAAGCGAAAATTTGAGGAAAATAATGTGTTTGTTTTCATATAAAGCGATTTTTAATCAATGACGCTATCGTCAGTCCGTTAAATTTGGTATAAATGACAAATAGTCATTAATCCTTTTATATCGTTCATTTTCCGTAAGAGAATCCCAAATGAGTCAAAGCAATCCACACTATCCGAAACTCTTTGAACCTTTAATGGTTCATAACCACACACTCAAAAATCGAGTGATTATGGGTTCTATGCATACAGGTTTAGAGGAAAAAAAAGGTGGATTTAAGCGTTTAGCACAGTATTTTAGAGAACGTGCGGAAGGGGGGGTCGCTTTGATTGTTACGGGCGGTATCGCGCCAAATTTTGCGGGACGAGTTTCACCTTTTGGAAGCCAATTGAGTTTTCCTTGGCAAGTTAAAAAACACAAAATAGTAACTGATGCAGTACATAAAGCGGGTGGAAAAATTGCGATGCAGATTTTACATACGGGACGTTATGCGTATCATCCCTTTTCCGTATCAGCATCGGCGATCAAATCACCGATTTCTCCGTTTAAACCGAAAGCTTTGTCAATCAGGGGCATTAAGAAAACCATTAAGGATTTTGCTAATTGTGCAAAACTGGCGAAGAAGGCAGGATATGATGGCGTCGAAGTGATGGGTTCTGAGGGATATTTGATTAATCAGTTTATCGTATCAAAAACCAATAAAAGGACGGACGAGTGGGGCGGTGAGTTTAAAAATAGGATTAAATTACCGATTGCAATTGTAAAAGCAGTTCGTGAAGCAACGGATGAGAATTTTATTATTATTTATCGTTTATCCATGCTTGATTTAGTAGAAGATGGTAGTAGTTGGGATGAAGTAGTTGAGTTAGGCATAGCGATAGAAAAAGCGGGTGCCTCAATTATCAATACCGGCATCGGTTGGCATGAAGCGCGTATTCCAACTATTGTAACCTCTGTTCCAAGAGCTAATTTTACTTGGGTGAGTAAAAAAATGAAACCTCACTTATCAATCCCGCTAATCACCACTAATAGAATCAATGCGCCGGAAGTTGCGGAGCAAGTATTATCTAATGGTGATGCGGATATGGTTTCTATGGCAAGACCCTTTTTAGCGGATGCTGATTTTATGAATAAAGCGGAAGCGGGAAAGCCAGAAACCATTAATACCTGCATAGCCTGTAATCAGGCTTGTCTAGATCACGCATTTAAAAATCAAATTGTTAGTTGTTTGGTTAATCCTAGAGCATGTTTTGAAACAGAACTGAACTATAGCAAGACTGATTCACCGCAAAAAATTGCAGTCGTTGGTGCTGGACCGGCGGGGCTTTCATTTGCCATTACCGCATCCGAAATTGGTCACAATGTGACATTATTTGATGCATCCGATGAGATTGGAGGCCAACTAAACGTAGCAAAGCAAATACCGGGTAAAGAAGAGTTCCATGAAATGATCCGCTATTTTAAAGTGATGCTTAGGGATAATAATGTTGAAGTGGTTTTGAATACTCGCATCAGTGCTGATTTTTTTAAAGATGCCGATTCTAAAAGTACAGGATTTGATCAAATAATTATCGCGACTGGAATAACGCCAAGGGTTCCCGACATAGCAGGGATCGATCATCCAAAGGTTTTGTCATATTTACAAGTTTTAAAAGAGAAAAAGCCCGTAGGTAAGTCTGTAGCGATTATTGGAGCAGGCGGAATTGGCTTTGATGTAGCAGAGTTCCTAACCCATGAAGGCGAATCATTAACCACAAGACCCGATGCTTGGAATGATGAATGGGCGGTCGATCCGAGTTATGAAAATCGAGGTGGTCTAAAGAAACAAGCAATTTTAGAAGAGTCTCCTAGAGAGGTTTATTTGTTACAACGCAAACATGGGAAAGTGGGAGCGGGTTTAGGAAAAACGACCGGTTGGACACACCGTTTGGCGTTAAAACATAAAAAAGTGAAAATGCTTAATCGGGCGGAATATCTTAAAATAGATGATCAAGGTTTACATATTAGGATTGGAGATGAAGAATCTTGTTTAGCGGTCGATAACATCGTTTTATGCTCAGGACAATTAACAAATAATCATCTATATCAAGAGCTTAAATCAACTATCTCGAATGTACATATCATAGGCGGAGCCGATGTGGCGACTGAATTAGATGCTAAACGCGCTATTAAACAAGGTGCGGAGTTAGCGGTTTCAATTTAATAGTAGAAAACTGTACGAGAAGTAATAAATACCCTAACACCTCTAATTTATACTGCTATATTTATAGGAGTCCATATTGAGTAAATAAGTTAGAGGCGTGTATTAATGTTGTTGCACAAA
Organism: Gammaproteobacteria bacterium; assembly: GCA_002401655.1. Lineage (GTDB taxonomy): Bacteria > Pseudomonadota > Gammaproteobacteria > Enterobacterales > Kangiellaceae. The sequence continues at coordinate 24,414 of NVTT01000029.1, forward strand.
GGTTTTATTGGAAAAGTTGATTTTGATGATCGATCGAGACGACTCATGGGGGAAGTGGTGAATGCGCCGGACCTATTAGAGTTTGATGGTAATACCGCTAAGGAAATACACAAAAACTTTGTCAAATGCGTAGAAGACTATTTAATCATTAATAAAGAGTCTGAAGAGCAAGGCGCTACTTCATTTGTGGGTCAATATTCGCTCAGTTTATCGAGCAATGTCTTAAATAGAGTCATGCATAAAGCTAAAAGAGAAGGCTCGAGTATTGAAACTTGGCTTAATCGTTGGGTTAATTCATCTTTATCTGAGTTCTTTAAAAAAGAATAGATTAGCTTTCATTTCTAAATTCGCGGATAATCTGCGACAATTTCTAGCATTAATTAGAGTCAAATATTTGTGAGTTCTTTTGATAAAGTTCAACTTTGGACAATCGACGCCGAATATCACGATCAACGTATTGATAACTTCCTGTTTACTCACCTAAAAGGCGTTCCTAAAAGTCGGATTTATCGCATTTTGCGTAAAGGCGAATTACGGGTAAATAAGGGACGTATCAAAGCGGTTTATAAGTTACAAACTGGTGATGTTTTAAGGATCCCTCCGATCCGAGTCTCAGAAAATGACTCAATAAATGAACATTCTAAAATTGCTAACCTAAATCAAGTTAAAGCCTTAGAGTCTCAAATATTAGTAGAAACCAAACAGTATTTGGTTCTTAACAAACCATCTGGAATAGCTGTTCATGGTGGTAGTGGTCAATCTTTTGGTGTGATTGAAGGCTTACGGGCCTTAAGACCGAAAGAAAAGTTCTTGGAATTGGTTCATCGTATCGATAAAGATACATCGGGCTGTCTGTTAATTGCCAAAAAGCGTTCGTATTTAGTGTTTTTTCAAAACCAGCTACGCCATCGTAAAATGAACAAAGAATACTTGGCACTGGTTTGCGGTGATTGGTCTGCAAAAAACAAGTTAGTTTCTGCGCCACTATTGAGAAAAGAGCTACCTTCAGGTGACAGAATGGTAGTGGTTGATCAAAAAGGAAAACCATCTGAAACACGTTTTGAGATTGTGCAAAAACTGAATGGTTTTACTTTAGTCAAAGCGAAGCCTTTAACAGGACGAACTCATCAAATAAGAGTGCATGCCAAATATTGTGGTAATCCTTTGCTAGCGGATGCTAAGTACAGTAATACGGAACAATTTCAAAAGGTTATAAAGCGATGTCAGTTATCCACCTTCGTTCTTCATGCTCGTTCCTTGAGTTTTTGGTTGCCTATTGTTGATGAAAGTTCAGGGCTAATAGAAAAAGGGAAACAAGGCGATCGAGTAACCATTGAAGCACCGTTACCTGCAGCGGCTCAGGATGTGATTGACAGCCTGAATTAAATCGACACTTTTTATTTAAATATCACAACTAAAAACTCATCATCTACTAGACTTAGGCTAATCTTTCACTAAATCGAATTAATGCAGTCTTGAATTTAAGAAATAGATTATTTTTGAGTTTTATAGGTATCACCGGCATTGCATTGCTGATATTCGCGACGATCGCGATTAAAAGTTCCTCTAAGATATTGCAAAATGAAATTGAATCGACTCTTAACTCCATCGTAGAACAAAAAATTTCACTAGTTGTCAGTTATCTGAAAGCAAAAGAATCGGCTGTTAAGTTATATAGTGTCCTTCCTATCGTCAATAATGCTTTAAGAGATATTGGATCTGCGTTTGATATGGGCGTGAATGGCTCCGAATATCAAAATATTGAGAAAAAATACCGCCCATTTCTAAGCAAACTTAGCGACGAAAGTAATAGTTATGATTTGTTTTTAATTACGCCAAACGGTGACATTGTCTTTACAGTGCTACATGAAAGTGATTTTGCTACTAATTTAATTGACGGTGAATATAAGGAGTCCCAACTAGCAGAAGCCTTTAAAAGAGCACGATCGCTACATCAAACTAAGGTCACCAAATTTGCACCTTACGCACCTTCAGGAATGCTATTTGATAAAAGTGATGAAAACAACGAGACAGACTCAACTACAAACCATGAGATTGTAGTCAATCACAGCGCCTTTATGGCTGCACCTATTTTTGTAAATGAAAAGCTCATCGGTGTTATCGCCATTCAACTCGATAGTACAGAACATTTCTATTTAAGTAATGATTATGCAGGGCTAGGTCAAACTGGTGAGATTGTTTTGGGTCACCTTGTAGACGATTCAGTTGAAATCATTTCGCCATTACGGACTAATCCAAATGCCGCTTTTAATTTAAATTATGCCATTGGTAGCGAGTATGCTATTTCACTTCAAAAAGCCGTATTAGGAGAAGGTGGCTCTGGAAATATGCTAGATTATGAAGGTAAAGCAATTGTTGCTGCCTGGCGTCATATACCTGAAATTAATTGGGGTATAGTCGTAAAAATAGATTATAACGAGGCTCTAGCGCGAACGACTATTCTTAAAAATAAATTTATTAATGCTGGATTTCTTTTATTGTTTGGCGCTGTGTTATTAGCCTTCTTGACCGCAAATAGAATCACAAAACCGATAAAAGATTTACTTGATTTTACTCTATCTGTGTCATCCGGGGAGGTCAATAGAAAACTGGAGGTTACTAGCAACGATGAAGTGGGGCAATTAACACGAGCCTTTAACAACATGTTAACTAGTCGTGCCAATTACGAAAAAGAGTTAGAAATAACTAGTGATACGGTGATTAAAGCCAATAAGGAATTAGTCGAGGCAAATAAACAAGCACAAGAAGCTGTCCGTGCCAAAGGCGAATTCTTCGCAAGCATGAGCCATGAGATCCGTACACCAATGAACGGAGTATTGGGAATGCTTGGTTTACTTGAAAATACCGTACTGACGACAGAACAACGTCATCGATTAAACGTAGCACAATCTAGCGCTGAGTCTTTATTGACCTTGATTAACGATATTCTTGATTATTCTAAAGTAGATGCGGGTAAAATCGAATTAGAAATTCTCAATTTTGATTTAAGGAAAATGCTCGGAGAATTAGCTGAATCCTTAGCTCAAAGTGCCCAATCAAAAGGCATTGAGCTTATTCTAGATTTAGTCGGAATCGAAGCATCAATGGTGAAAGGTGATCCTGGAAGAATAAGGCAATGTATTACAAACCTTGTTAGCAACGCAATTAAATTTACTGAAAAAGGTGAAGTCGTTATTAGGGTTTATTTGACCGATGTAAGTGAAGATCAATGGAGCATGAATTGCGCTGTCAGCGATTCCGGTATAGGCATTCCCGAGAATAAACTTAACTTCCTATTTGATTCCTTTAGCCAAGTAGATTCATCAACGACAAGACGCTTTGGCGGGACAGGATTAGGGTTAGCAATTGTAAAGAAATTGGCGGAATTAATGGGAGGCGGTGTTTTAGTCACCAGCATTGTCGGCGAGGGCAGTTCATTTAGTTTTGACATTAAATTGGATAAAAGTAAAAAATCAACCGCAGTGATGCCTGAAGTCGACATCAGTAAGCTAAAAATTCTAGTGGTTGATGATAACGCGACCAATCGCGAGATATTTAAAGCTCAATTGAATCATTGGGGTGCTGAAGTGTTTGAGCAGGAAAATGGTAAGGATACTTTGCTCCATTTACAAAGTTTAGTTGATCATAACAAACCTATTTACGATATCGCTATACTAGATATGCAAATGCCAGATATGGATGGTTCAGAATTAGGACAACGTATAAGAAATAATTCTAAACTAGATTCTTTGAAACTAGTGATGATGACATCTATGGCACATCAAGGAGATGCTAGACATTTCGCAGATATCGGGTTTAGTGCGTATTTCCCCAAACCAACGACTACTGACGATCTATTTCATGCATTGGCAGTGGTGGCGGAAGATGGCGACGCGATGGCAAATGCCGAACCTTTAGTTACACATCGATATTTAAACGAATTGCAAGGTGACTCGAACGCAGATGCGTCGGTTGACTTTGCCAGTAAACGGATTTTATTGGTAGAAGATAACCAAGTTAATCAAATGGTAGCGAAAGGTATTTTAAAGAAAATTGGTTGTGTCAGCATTGATATCGCCGCAAATGGAGTTGAAGCGTTGCAGTCACTACAAAAAGCTCCTGAAGATGCACAATATGACATTATTCTAATGGATTGCCAAATGCCTGAAATGGATGGCTATGAAGCSACWCGCCAAATTAGAAATGGKMGAGGYGGAGAGCGTAACAAGRGTATTTCGATTGTTGCGATGACAGCTAACGCMATGCAAGGTGATAAAGAAARGTGYYTAGAGGCGGGAATGGATGACTATTTGTCAAAGCCKATYAATATGGATGCWTTGAAAYTRAARTTGATAGAGAATTTTAGTTAAGCGCCAGTTTATGTAAAAACTAAAATTCTGAGTTTCTCAACATTCTATTAAGTGCGATTAAAGGCAAACCCTGCAAGCTAGTCGGATCATCCGATTTAACCGATTCAAATAATCGAATACCATGTGCTTCAATTTTAAAACTTCCTGCACAATCAAATGGTTCATCTAGGCTTAAATAACGCTCTATTTCTAATTCTGTAAGCCGTCGAAATTCTACCGTAACTCTAGATAATTGATATTCACAGACTTTTTCTTCGATACATATTAAAGAAACGCCAGTTAAGAATTCAATGGTATTACGTGAAAATTTAGTCAGTTGTTCTTTCGCTGATTTGAAACTCAATGGCTTGCCAATAATTTGATCTTCAAATACCGCAATTTGATCCGAGCCAATAACAAAAGCTGATGGATGATCAATCGCAATAATTTTCGCTTTGTCATTAGCCAGCCGTTTAACTAAATCGATAGGTGTTTCTTGAGGATCGGGGGATTCATCCACGTTTGGTTTAATCGAAGTAAACTCAAAGCCCAGTTGCTTTAATAATTGCTGACGATAAATTGAAGACGAGGCAAGAATTAACTGATTCATTGAGTCTGATCTTTTTGCTGACTCATCCACAATTCATAATATGCACCTTGCGCTTCTATCAATTGCTCATGGTTGCCACTTTCTATAATCGTTCCTTTGTCTAGTACTATGATATTATCGGCATTGACGACGGTTGAAAGCCTATGCGCAATGACTAAGCTTGTAGCATCGGAAGAAATTTCATTGATTGCTTTCAATATGGATTTTTCCGCATGACTATCTAAAGAAGAGGTGGCTTCATCAAACACATAAATGGCAGGGCGTTTAAGTATGGTGCGCGCTATTGCGACTCGTTGTTTTTCGCCCCCTGACAATTTAAGCCCGCGTTCGCCGACCATGGTTTGTAAGCCTTCGGGCAATTCTTCGATAAATGCCGATAAATGTGCCATTTCTATCGCCTCTAATACTTCGTCATCTGATGCTTCAGGGCGACCATATCGAACATTCTCTTCGATGGTGGTATTAAATAGTACCGTGTCTTGCGGGACTACACCGATGGCTTTTCTTAACGAATCTTGAGTCACTTGGTTAATTGATTGTTGATCAATTTTGATGCTTCCCTGCTTAGGGTCATAAAAACGGAATAAGAGTTTAACTAAGGTTGATTTACCCGATCCACTTTTACCAACAACCGCCAATGTTTCCCCTTTGTTAATGCTGAAACTCAGGTCTTTAATGATTTTTCGTTTATCGTTGTAAGCAAAGCTAACATTTTCAAAACTAATGGCTCCTTCCGTAACGTCCAATATTTTTGCATCTTTAGAGTCAGAGATATTGGGTTTTATCGCCAATAATTTAAACATTTGTTCTATATTAATTAACGACATTTTAATTTCGCGATAAACAAAACCTAGAAAGTTAAGAGGAATAAATAATTGCATCATAAAGGCGTTCACTAAAACAAAATCACCAATGCTCATTTCACCATTTTGTACGCCAATAGTGGCAAGCATCATCATCGCCGTCATCGAAACGCTAATAATCAAAGCTTGACCGCCATTTAAGGCAAACAAAGAGAGTCTGTTTTTACGACGCGCTCGTTCCCAAGTGGCTAGATTCTTATCGTACTTATTGGCTTCAAAGGTTTCATTGGTGTAATACTTAACCGTTTCATAGTTAAGTAGACTGTCAATGGCTTGGCTATTACTATCGGTGTCGGCTTTGTTTGCTTCACGTAAAAAACGATTACGCCACTCGGTCATTTTAACTGAAAATAGCACGTAGAAAAAAATAGAAACGATTGTAACCGAGGCAAATTGCCATCCGTACTGTGTGAAAAAGATGACAATGACAATCAGTATTTCGAATATAGTAGGTACAATGTTAAAGACTAGAAAGCGCATTAAAAAGTTAATACCGCTGGTGCCTCTTTCAATATCGCGAGAAAGCCCGCCTGTTTTTCGGTTTAAATGAAAGTCTAAATCCAGCTTATGTAAATGCTGAAAAACTCTATAGCCTATTCGCCTCATCGCTCTTTCAGTGACTCGACCAAACAATGTGTCTCGAATCTCGCCAAATAAAACATTGGCAAGCCGTAAAGTTCCATAAACTAAAACTAAACCTATCGGCGCTAACACCCATATTTCAGAGCCAATGCTAGTGTCTGAATCACTTAACTGATCGACAATGGATTTAATCAGGAAGGGTAAGCCTATGTTGGCTAATTTTGCTAATGCCAAAAATAGTAATGCTAAAAGCACGCGGGTTTTAAACTCAGATAGATAGGGCAATAAGTTGGTTAAAACTTTCCAATTATCGACCGGGGCTTGCTTCTCATTTGAATTAGGTAAATGATGCCGATGTTTCATACAATTGCTCTATTTTGTGGCTTAACTGATTATTTTAGGTTAAATATTTATTGGCAGTTATGTTCTCTTTTTCTGATAGAATGCGCAATTAGGAGCTTGTCCGAGAATAGAACATCTACTACAGAAGCGCTATTTTAGCCCTTTTTTCCGTTCATTATCGTTAAATAGCGGGCTATTTGCCTCAAATGAACGAAAAAAATGACTTAAAATTGCAGTTCCTCGTTACGAGGCCTATTCTCGGACAAGCTCCTAGTGATTAACGATTTTAAGTAATAAATAAGAGTTATAAATGACAGCCATCGATTTTAGAGAAAATTACGATCGTTTTATTTTTGAAGCAAATGAGTTAGAAGTTGTCTGGAACCTTCAATTGGATGATGGATTTGCGATCTGTGAATCGTTTCAGTACGAAGACGTGCAAGTCATGCCTTTTTGGTCATTAGAGGCCGATGCAAAAAATGCTTGTAAGGATGATTGGAAGGATTACAAGGCTAATCCTATTAGAATAGATGATTTTATTGACGCTTGGTTGCATGGAATGGAAGAAGACAATATGGCAGTCGGTGTTAATTGGAATGATGAGTTAGAAGGCGTTGAAATAGAGCCAGTGATACTAATTGATGGTTTACTGGACGAAGAATAGCTTATTCTTATAGAAACAGACTAAATACACCCGATTAGAACAATAAGTTTTGCCTTTTTATAGGCTTTTGGGTAGAATCGCGCGCCTATGAAGGATAGCTCAAAAAATTGCATTAACGACAAGACTGTTGAAGAAAACTCAAGTCGTAAAAAGGCGAACCTAATTCAACCAAGAAAGTTAGCGTTGAAAGAAGGTGAGTTACGGTTTTTGTGGGATATTAGTGATTTTACCCGATTAGATGGTTTGTTGTATTCAAATCAAGGTAAAATTGAAGTTAACGTGAGTGGTATACAGGATAATCGGCATCGTAGCTTGATAAAAGCACGGATTGAAGCGACATTTCAATTAGAATGCCAAACGACGTTTGAGCCGATAGAATACAAAGTTGATACAACAATCACCTATTGTACGGTCATTAAAGAAGAACAAATTAACGACGTTGAAGAAGAATTTGAAGCACTGTTAGTTGAAGATGGTGTGGTAGATATTAAGGCAGTGATTGAAGATGAGCTGATTTTGGCTTTGCCAATAGTATCAAATAGAGCAATAGAAGAAACCGGTGTMAAGRTTTCTTATGGTGAATTACCAAAGGAAACGGTTAAAAAGAAGAATCCTTTTGAGATTCTGCAAGGTTTTAAAGTCGATTAGAATTTTTTAAAGAACAGATTATAGAAACAACGAATTTTTAGAAAGAAAGAATAGATTTTAAGTTTTACATTATATTTTATAACATTAATTACATATTTTACATTTAGTATATTTAAGGGAGTCAATCCAATGGCAGTTCAAAAAAGTAAAAAATCTCGCGCACGTCGCGGAATGCGTCGCTCACATGATGCGTTAGTGGATCACACAATTTCTTTGTCAGAAGACGAAACAACGGGTGAACTTCATTTACGTCATAATATGACTGAAGATGGATATTACCGTGGTCGTAAGATTGTTTAATTACCGATTTTTTGTTTAGTCGAGAATTATCAAATTAATTTTGAGTCACCATCAAGTTTAGCAATAGACTGATTAAAAATGGCTGACTTAAAAATTGCAATAGATTGTATGGGGGGCGATTTTGGCCCCTCAGTTGTTATACCCGCTGTACACCAATCCCTGCTAAAGCATCAAAACAGTTCCTCTAAGTTCAAGTCAAATTCGGCTCTTGGTTTAAATGCTGAGCTAAGCTCAAGCCCAACAGGCATACTAAACGTTTATTTTAATCTCTTCGGCAATGAAGCTGGAATTCTATCTGAATTGTCAAAGTCAAAAATTCTCAATCATCCCAATATAAGTATTATTCAGTCTGAAGATGATGTTTTAATGACGGACAAGCCTTTAACAGCCCTTAAAAAGAAAAAACGATCATCAATGAGACTTGCATTAGAATCGGTTCGTGATGGCCGCTCTCATGCTTGTGTTAGCGCTGGAAATACAGGCGCTTTGATGGCAGTTGCCAGGTTCATATTAAAGATGCTACCGGGTATTGAGCGTCCTGCGATTATTTCGGCCATTCCAACGCTTAAAGATTCATCTGTTTACTTGCTTGATTTGGGGGCAAACATTGATTGCGACGAAAAACGTTTGTTTCAATTTGCGGTGATGGGTAATGTGCTTTGTAAAAGCATCGATGGTATTCAAAACCCTAAGATTGGTTTGCTAAATGTAGGTGAAGAAGAAATGAAGGGATCTGAACGGCTAAAAATCACAGCAAAACTTTTAGAAGAACACCCAGGTCTGAACTATTGCGGTTTTGTAGAAGCGAATCAAATTTTTACCGGTGATTATCACGTCATTGTTACCGATGGATTTACTGGAAACAGCGTATTAAAAGCCTCCGAAGGTTTAAGCGAGTTTTTAACGACTAAACTAAAATTGGCTTTTCAGAGAAATTGGTGGACAAAATGGATCGCTATTTTTGCCAAGCCAGTGATCAATATTTTTAAGCATGAAATTAATCCAGAACGCTATAATGGCGCTTGTTTTATCGGTTTACGGGGGGTTGTAGTTAAAAGTCATGGTGGGGCGAACGTGAATGCCACCTTTTTTGCCATCGAAGAAGCGATATCCCAAGCAATTAAAAAAGTACCTAGTCGCATTAGAGAAACCTTAGAAAGCAATAAATAAGCGTCTAGGCAATTAGAAAAGGTTAAATTTTTTCTAAACATCTTTTTAAATCAATGGTCTGACTAGTATTAAGTTTGTTAGCATTAAAAGCGAATCTTGATATAGTGCGCAGGATTTTTTTAAAACCTAATATATACCCATTACACTTCAAGATGCAGGATTCAGCAAGACTATAAGGCATTAGTTTCAATGAATGGGATTTTTAGGGTTAGTCATTCTAACTCAAAATTTCATAACACAGAAAATGATGCCTTATAGACTTGCCCTTTGGGTGCTCAGCTAGAAAGCTTGCTCGGCGTTATCACTCTCGGAAAGGACTAGCCATTCCCTTCAAGTGATGCCTTGATCAACCTTTCTAGCTGAACACTGAAACCTGCATCTTGAGGTATAATGGGTATTCACACTCATTCGGAGGTTTAATGTCTAACCTAATTCCCAACTTGGCCTTTATATTCCCGGGACAAGGCTCTCAATCTTTAGAAATGTTGAGTTCTTTTGCTGATACCGCGGTTGTAATGCAGACATTTGAACAAGCTTCAGATGTTATCGGTTATGATCTTTGGAAGTTGTGTCAAGAAGGACCTGTTGAAACTCTTAACGAAACCGACAAAACCCAACCAGCTCTGTTAACCGCGAGTGTGGCTTTATGGAACCATTGGAAAACGATAGGACCCGTGCCAAGCATGATGGCAGGACACAGTTTAGGCGAATATTCCGCATTAGTTTGTGCTGGTATACTCGATTTTGATACAGCGGTAAAATTAGTTGAAAAACGGGGTCAGTTGATGAAACAAGCTGTACCTGCTGGTATTGGTAAAATGGCTGCTATCATTGGATTAGATAATGATAAAATCCAATTAGCTTGTGAAGAGTCAGCAGAAGGACAAGTGGTTTCACCGGTTAATTACAATTCGCCAGGTCAAACGGTTATCGCTGGAAATGCGGATGCCGTAGAAAGAGCGATGCAAGCATGTAAAGATGCTGGAGCAAAACGCGCATTRCCATTAGYGGTTAGTGTACCGTCTCACTGTWTGTTGATGAAATCAGCCTCAGACGAATTATTTAATGAATTGTCTAATATTTCATTTAGTCCAAGTGATATTAAAGTGATTAATAACGTCGATGTTAGAGTTGAAACATCAGGCGAAAATATTAAAGATGCATTAGTCCGACAACTTTATTGCCCCGTTAATTGGTCTAAAAGTGTTGAACTGATGGTTAAAGAAGGAATAACTACGTTAGTTGAGTGCGGGCCTGGAAAAATATTAAGCGGTTTAAGTCGACGTATCGACCGTTCAATCTCATCCTTAGCGTTACAGGATTTAAGTTCGTTAAATCAGTCAGTTAAGTCGTTTAATTAAAGCTAATTCTAGGTTGGAATAGACGTTTTATTACCTAGTTAAGAAAAGGAAAAACTATGTCAGATAATCGTTTAGCATTGGTTACCGGTGCATCTCGCGGAATTGGTCGAGCAATCGCTGAAAAGTTAGGCAGTGATGGTYTCACGCTGGTTGGCACCGCAACATCTGAAAAAGGTGCATCCAATATTAGTGAATACTTTAAACAACAAGGTATTGCAGGTGAGGGCATGGTGGTTAATGTGTCTGAAGCAGAGTCAATTGATGCACTAATCAAGTCAATTAAGGAAAAGTACGGTAAGACACCTGAAATACTAGTTAACAATGCAGGTATCACCCGAGACAACTTATTAATGCGTATGAAGGATGATGAATGGGATTCAATAATAGAAACCAATTTGACCTCGATATTCAGGCTCTCAAAGGCGTGTTTAAGAGGTATGATGAAAGCAAAATTTGGTAAAATTATCAATGTTGGTTCGGTTGTCGGTAGCACCGGAAACGCTGGACAGACTAACTATTCAGCGTCAAAAGCTGGCTTAATTGGTTTTTCCAAGTCTTTAGCCAAAGAAATTGGTTCAAGAGGCATTACAGTTAACGTTGTTTCTCCTGGTTTTATTGATACAGATATGACAAAAGGGTTAGATGACAGCCAAAAAGACACTTTATCAGCCTCTATTCCGCTTAATCGATTAGGTAAACCAGAAGAAATTGCTGCAGCGGTTGGATTTTTAGCCTCAGATGGCGCAAATTACATTACCGGTGAAACGCTCCATGTAAACGGTGGAATGTATATGGGATAAGGGCTAATTGAATGCTTTTCAAGCTTTACTTGTAATATTTGAGGTCAGACCTTAAAATAAGCATCAATAGTTACTTGCAACTTGTTAGAAAATCAATAAAATACACGC
>NVTT01000030.1 GCA_002401655.1 Gammaproteobacteria bacterium
GGACAAGCTCCTAGTCAGTAATCACAATGGTGGTCCTATTGGTCCTCCCGCAATGATAAATTGTGAACTCCGCCAGGCCCGGAAGGGAGCAACGGTAACGATCGACTCATGTGCCGGGATGTGCTGGTAGGACTGCCGCCCATTCTTTATTACTTCGATTTAAAGTATTAACAAATACTTAATTTATTTCTTCCTGAAATAAAATGCTAGAATATTTTTTACTATACCTAAATATGTTAAAAATGAATGCTTTAAGCATAAAATTAAATATGACATGATTATATTTTTATTCTTCTAATTCAGCCATAATTCATATTACAGTCGTTAAACTAGCGTCGAATTATTAAATCAAATACTAGCGATTTGAAAACTATCAAAAAAGTGGTTATTTATGATTTTTACAAAGCCAAAGTATAGCCCAAAGTACATTAAGACTATGTCGTTGTTCGTGTGCTTGATTGTATCGATTACTTCAAGCTTTACGTGGTCATACCAAGGTGTCGAATCGCAGAAATATCAATGCAAGGTCATATCAAAAAGTCAGGCAATTTATAATGCTAAAAGACGCATAAAAGGAAAAATCGTATCTGCCAATTTGGTGAAAAAAGGCAATCGTTCTGTTTATAAGGTGAGAGTTCTCATTGATAAAAAACGAGTAAAGACGATTATAATTCCTGCATGTAAGTGATGGGGCTAAGTCAAACCTTAGCCGATTTAAATATAAATTAATAATAAAAGCTAATAGTTTAGGGAGAGTAATTAAATGAAAGTTTTAATTGTTGAAGATGAAAAGAATATTAGAGAATCGCTTGTCTCATCATTCAAGTCTCAAGGCTTTGCTACAGAATCAGCCTCGGATGGTGTTGAAGGATTGTATATTGCGCAAGAATATCCAATTGATATCGCTATCGTTGATATTGGTTTGCCAGGTATTTCTGGTTTGAAATTAATTGAAACTTTGCGTGCTGATGGCATACAAATTCCTATTATCGTTTTAACAGCAAGAGACTCGTGGCAAGATAAAGTTGAAGGACTCTCGACGGGGGCGGACGATTACATGGCTAAGCCTTTTCAATTTGAAGAGTTATTAGCAAGGTGTAATGCGCTACTTAGACGAACCGCTGGTTTCGCGACACCTAAAATAAAATTTGCTGATATCGAGCTAGATACAATGGCGCAGTTGGTTAATAAAGATGGCAAAAATATCGAACTGACTGCCTATGAATATAAGGTGATTGAATATCTTTTTATGAACCCTAAAAAGGTCGTATCTAAAACCGAGTTAACCGAACATATTTACGACCAAGATTTTGACAGAGACAGTAATGTGCTAGAAGTTTTTATAGGTCGTTTGCGTAAAAAAATTGATCCGGAGCAAACTATTAAACTTATCCAAACACAACGTGGCAAGGGTTATCGACTCAATCCTGACTATGTTGCTAATTAGGTTGAATAACTAGTTTATGAAAAGTCTCTCAATCGAACAATGGTCATTAAAACAGCGCTTAACCGCTGTTAGCTCTATTATTCTATTTATTGCTTTCAGCGTTATCTATTTGGCTACTCAATCTGCCTATACTACGGCGAGTAAGAGCCGACTTCATGAAAGTATGTTAGCGCAATTTTATGCGTTAGTGGCWATTGTTCAAGATGAYGAAGTTAGCYTGTTGGTSCCYGATGTTATAAGAAATGACCGACTTGAAAATTTAAGTTCAGGGCTTGTCGCATACGTTCTCAATAATGATGGAACTTTGGTTTGGCAATCACCCTCAAGTGAATTGTTTGAAAGTTTGCCGGATATTGAAAACAAATTAGTGTTAAATAAATTGTCTGAATCAGATTTTGAAGGACGAGCGATGTTTTGGATTGGTGAATCGATTATTTGGGAACATAGCGAAACATCAGAAAAAAATTACTATTTTATTATTGGTGAAAAACAAAATATTCTTATCTCTGGTGTCAATGCTTTTGAATCACAAATTCTTTTTTGGCTAGTACTTTCTGCCATTGCTTTGTTAGTGGTTTTTTCATATGCGGTTAATTTTTCTTTAAAGCCGTTAAGAAATGCCCAGTTTCAGATGGAGTTAATTAGTCAAGGTAAGAAGAAATTAGTCGAAGGGGAGTTTCCTGAAGAATTAACCCCTCTGACTTCCAGTATAAATAAATTGTTACATAGTGAAGCGAGACAAAAAATTAGATATCGAGATACTTTAGGGAATCTAGCCCATAGTTTAAAAACGCCCTTAGCTATTATTAAAGGCGAACTGGACAAGGCGCAAAATAAAGTATCAAGCGAAAGCAAAGAGCATCTTGAAAGAAATGAACTCATACAAAATCAAGTTGATAGAATTAATGACATAGTAAAATATCAATTGAATCGAAGTGTTATATCAAGTGGACAAACACTTGTGAAAAACTGTCCATTTGAAGTTGAAGCGGAAAAAATAGTTGATGCGCTAAAAAAAGTACATCGTGATAAAAATCTAGATATTAGCCATCGTATAGCAACTAATACAATTTTCCCGGGAGATTCTGGTGACTTGTTGGAGCTCATCGGAAATTTAACGGATAACGCTTGTAAGTGGGCAACTTCGATGGTTGTACTTTCTGCAAAACCAAAAGATAATCATTTGTTTATTTATGTTGAGGATGATGGGCCAGGAATCGCGCTAAATCAGCGTGAGGCAATACTCGATAGAGGTAAGCGATTGGATGAGCAAACTGAAGGCCAAGGACTTGGTTTATCCATTGTTATGGATATTATAAAAAATTATCAAGGCAGTATTCATATAGAAACCAGTGCCTTAGGCGGGGCGCTCTTTCTGATTTCTATACCTCTTAACTAATGAGGAAAATTATCCACGTTGACATGGATTGCTACTACGCGGCGATTGAAGAACGGGATGATCCTCACCTAAAAGGTCTTCCTGTTGCTGTGGGCGGTCGTCCTGAAAATCGAGGGGTGCTTGCGACTGCAAACTATGAAGCTAGAAAATTTGGTGTTCATTCCGCTATGGCATCCGGTTACGCAATGAAACTTTGTCCCCATCTGATCATCGTTAAACCTGAAATGACTAAGTATAAAAATGAGTCAATAAAAATTAGGAAAATATTTTCAAAATATACTGAGTTAATTGAACCCATGTCTCTTGATGAAGCTTATTTAGATACAACCGATTCATCACATTGCCAAGGGAGTGCCACCTGGATTGCACAATCTATCTGTAAAGATATTTATGATACAACAGGATTAAATGCGTCTGCTGGTGTCGCGCAATCGAAATTTTTAGCGAAAATCGCTAGTGACTGGAATAAACCAAATGGCATTAAGGTAGTTACTCCAGAGGATGAAATTGTTTTCATTAATCAACTTTCAATTAGAAAACTGCATGGAGTAGGTAAAGTGCTTGCTTCAAAGTTGCAGTCTATGGATATTTTTAATTGCAAAGAGTTGCGGGGCGTATCTTTAGAAATATTAGTAAAGCGATTTGGAAAAATGGGGAAGTATTTGTATGACTTGTGTCGTGGTATTGACGAGCGACAGGTGAGTTCTAACTCATTAAGAAAATCCGTCAGCGTGGAAACTACCTTTAATCAAGATATTTCTGAGTGGACAGAATGCGAAAGTGAGTTATTAAAGTTAGTTTCTAGTTTATCAAGACGATTAGCATCTGTTGAGGATGTTGATAAAATAAGTAAAGTGTATGTTAAAGTTAAGTTATCTAATTTTTCTTTGCATACCGCGGAGTCAATATCAATTGGACTGGACGTAAAACTTCTGTTGGCTTTATTTAAACGTCTTCGAAAACAATATCCCCAGTCTATTCGATTATTAGGTATTGGCGTGCGGTTGCCAGACAAAAAGGAAGCTCAAAGTCTTCGGCAATTGGATATTCCATTTTAATAGCCAGGCTCTTACTATTCTGGCTCTTACTCTTTAGACTCTTTTAGTCTATATACTCTCTATGCCAAAGTTCTAACACTAACAATTGCCAAAGAATGCGATGATGGTCTTCCGAGCCTTTTTTATGCTCTCCTAGAACTTTTTTAATTTCAGTTTGATCAAAATAGCCTCTAGCGTGAGAAATCTCACTATCAATGATGTTTTTAACAAAATCAAAAAGTTCACCTTTAAACATAATAGAAAGAGGTGTTGGAAAACCCAATTTTTTTCGATAAAGAATTTCTTCAGTTAAATAAGGTTCCATTGCTTTCTTCAGAATATATTTGTTTTCATAACCTTTAAATCGATATTTGCTTGGCATGGTTGCAGAGAACTCGATAAAGCGGTGATCTAAAAAGGGAACTCGTAACTCTAATGATGCGGCCATACTCATTCGATCGGCTTTAATCAATAAGTCATCCACTAACCATGTTTTTAGATCTAAATATTGCATTTTTGTTTGTAGATCATCATTTTTTGTATAATCATAAAACTGTTTTAATTTCGCTTGGTTATTATTGTTCTTAACATATTCTGAAAACTTCTTGCTGTAGAGTTTGTTCTTTTGCGAATTCTCATAAAATGAAACACCAGAATAACTTTGTTCGATAGGCATTTCACTTAAATCAGCATATTTAGCCCATTTTGTACCTAACATCCTTAAAATAGGATTTAGAATTGGTTTACGAATGAAACTGGGGATTTTTTTATACTGTTCTACAACGTGCATATATTTATAAATAGGATAGCCACCATATACTTCATCAGCCCCTTCACCAGATAAAACAACGGTTACTTTTTCTTTGGTCTTTTTAGCCAAATAATAAAGGGAAATTGCAGCTGCTTCAGTAACAGGTTCATCCATATGTCTAATATATTCAGGAAGGAAGTTTTTGAAATCCTCTGCGGTCATGAAATATTCAGTGTGGTCAGTGTTAAACTGTTTTGCGACGGCGCGGGCATACTTTGTTTCGTTAAATTTGTCACCGTAGTCCCAAGCAACAGAAAAGGTTTTAATGTCTTTCACACCTTGTTTGTGCATCATTGCTACCACTGCAGAAGAGTCTATACCTCCACTCAAAAATACCCCTAATGGCACATCACTTCGTAGCTGTTTTTTTATAGCATCTTCAAACAAATTTTGAGTTTCTTTAATATAATATTCTTCACCTTTATCAACTGATTTGTCGTATTTGATATTCCAATATTGTTTGATTTCCACTTCACCATTTTTTATTGTCATATAATGGCCGGGCTCTAATTTGAAAATATTTTTGAATAAAGTGTTATTGGTTGGGCAATAACCAACACTCATATAGCTATCAATTAAACTTTTATTCACTTCTCTTTTTACGTCATCAATCTGTAGTAACGATTTTATTTCTGATGCAAAAGCGATCCCATCTTCTGTAAAAGTATAAAAGAGTGGTTTTATACCGGTATGGTCTCGGGCCAATAAAAAATCTTGTTTTTTATTATCAAATATGCAAAATGCAAACATTCCGTTTAATTGGTTTAGGAAGTCAATTCCAGTATTTCTATACAGCTCTAACAATACTTCTGTATCGGATGTTGTATTGAAACTGACGCCAGCCCCTTTAAGAGTTTCTTTAAGCTCTAGGTAATTATAAATCTCTCCATTAAAGCAAATGCTGGTTTTACTATCTTGACTAAGCATTGGTTGGTTCGAACGCTCATGCGTATCAATGATAGTCAGTCTTCGGTGGCCCAAACCCAAAGCGCCTTCGTAGTGATAGCCATAACCATCAGGGCCACGATAAGTGATAACATCGCACATCGACTCGATCGATTTAGGGCTAACCGGCTGGTTAGTTTTGTAATTATATATTCCAGCAATACCGCACATGAATAACTTCCTTTCGTTTTCTTTATCTAGGAACCTGCCCTAGTCTTTTTGTATGATTTTATAGATGCTTTTAATACGTTCTTCCCAGCTATTGCTCGCCATATCTTTTGAACGGGAAATGTTTTTTTCAACATCATTTTCTTCAAACGCTTTTTCACAAGCTTCTAGGAAACCTTGGTTATTTTTACCTATATAACATTCGTCACCATAGGCTTTTTCAACTTCCGGAATATTCGTTGAGATAACCGGTAAACCAGCAGAAAAATATTCAGGCAGCTTTAACGGATTACAATTGTTAGTTAACTTAGAATAAACAAAAGGAATGGTTCCAAAATCTGCGCCTTTACAATAACCGGGTAATTCATCAAACTCTTTTTCTCCGAGTAAATGGATATTAGAATGTGCGTTGAATTCATTTTTATCCATTGAATATCGGCCAACATATACCCAAGACCATTCTGGTTTTTCTATAGCGAGGTATTTAACGAGATCTTTATCAACCCAATCATGGGAAATATGCCCAAAGAATAAAAATATAGGATGAGGGATGTCTTTGATATCTGATGCTATTTGAGTCGACTCATTTAGCGTGCTTGAAAATAATGAGTAGCTTACTCCGTGAGGCATGTAATGGGTGTTCTTATTTGTCTTTACGTTTTTGTCATAAAGTGTTCTTGCTGAGCAAAATATTACGTCAGCAGCTTTGTTAAGTTTTTTATCCATTTCTATAAAGCGTTGACCATCTAAACCACTAAAACTGGCTTGTTCATCAACGGTGTAATAAATGAGTTTCTTACGTTTCATATTGATGACGTAATCATGCCAGTTTTCTGAGAATACGAACATGTAAGGAAGTTTCATTCCCAATTTCCATTTAGCCCAGCCAACTTGTAATTTTAATATAAGTTTATTGATAGCATGACGAAAAGGAAACCAACTAAAAGGTACAACAAGCGGAGTAAGTACATAAAGATTATCATCGACCTTTTTTATGCCTTTAAAAAATCCAGCTAGTTTCTTCCAGATCCTTTTTAGGTCATCGGAAGAAGCTGTTGGTGCTCTAAATCCAATTGAAGAAACAAATAGCACTTTATTGTCTTTGGCAAACCTTGTTGAAAGTTGGTATTTGCTAGTTTTCCATCCCCAGTCATCTGAGGAGAAGAAAACAATGCTTTCATTTTTCATTAAGTAATTTCCTTGTGAGATCTATTCTGTTTTTATTATATAAAGTTAAAATAATTTAATCTAAAGACCAGTGGTAATAAAGTGGTATTAGCGTTTATAAATTTGAACCCAATTACGTTCGCTAATAAACACCAACTCACCGTTTGGACCAAATGTGACGCCTTCATAAGCAGGAGCGCCTGACAGTTTGAGTTGAGATATTACTTCGCCTGTTTCAGGGTTCACTTGAATCACTTTACTCGCTTCTTGGCTGACAATAATAAGGGTCTTGCCCGAAGGGTCGAATACCATTCCAGCTAGATCTGTTATGACACCGGAAAATGCTTTTTCAGCATCAAAAGGCTCTTCAATTTTAACGACTCCGTTAGATAAAGAGTATGTGCCACTCGAGGTATTAGCATTATAGTAAACAACTCGCATTTTTGCTTCAGGATAACGGCCAGATCCCTCTTGTCCAGCATAAACCCTAGCTTTCCTATTTGTATCGCTTAATCTATAGGCTATGGCTTCAAAGCCTTTGTTCTTTTTCTTTGGTCTACCTGATAGCTGTATATTACTTTCACCATAATAGTAGCGATCATCAATAGTATCGTCATCCATTTTAACTCGATGAGAAAAATTAGCTTCCGTTACTACTAATAAAGATTGACCATCAATAAAGCTGACACCTTCAGTATCATTATTCATATTGCCCACTTTTTTTACTCGACCTAAGAATTTGAAATTTTTGTCGTATCGGTATAAAACGCCGGTGTTATTTTGAATAACAAAATATTCTTTTCGGTACGGATCCCATGTTATACCTGAAGCATTGGTTCCAATTTCTTTTAATGCAAAGGCTTTTGCTTTGTTTACGAATTGACTGATTTTAAATGAATCGGTAAATTCAGGGTACATGTCCAAAAGAATCTTCTGCGGTGTAGTTTTGGGAGCTCTGTCTTTGTTGACTGTTTCAATGGTTTCACCTTTGAAATCTTCAGTATTTGAAAAAGGTGATTTGGATGGTTCTATATCAGTAGGCCGGTTAGGTTGCGTGCTACAACTAGCTAAAATTAATACTACAAAACTAATTAAGGCTATGTTTTTATGAGCTTTTAATCGTGTGATTCTTTGTTTTATCTTATCTAAATGTTTGATAGTTCTTATTCCTATGAGAGTCTTTTGTAGTCCTTTGCCAATTTGAGAGAATAGCATAGCAAAGAATAAATCGTAATAAGCGGAGCGAGTATTATTAGTGTGAATTTTAGTGCTTATTTGTAATATATCAATTATTCCTAAAAAGAGTGAAAAAATGATGATTTTATGTGAGGTCGTTCACAGCGCTAAAATATAGCTGGCATTTTGAGAATCATTTCCATAAAGCAWTRCGAAAAATGTCCGATAATAGAGTTATCTTAGGGAAATAAGCCGATGGTGTTTTGCAGTTATGGCAATGATTCAATTAAATAGAAATATTTTCAACCTTGTTACTAGCTTTGGAAGTAATGATATTTTCAGAGCTTTAGTTGCTTTCACCAAGCAAAGTGCCGTTGTTAGTGTGCTAGTAGCGACTTTATTAGCATGTAACGCAGAAGATGAAGAGGAAGAGGAAGAACTCCCCGTTATTCAAAAAACATTGTTTTTAGAAATTAGCGGAAACGGTAATGTTTCTGACTCCAATGATCTAGTTAATTGTCAAAATAACTGCAGCACACAAATTGATGAGAGTTCAAATGTTGTTCTCACTGCTGTAGCAGCATCTGGCTATCGTTTTTTACAATGGAATGGAGCTTGTACCGGTACTAGTAGCTGTAGTGTTGATATGAATACTGACAAAACAGTCGCTGCGGTATTTGTTGAGGTAGATCAAGAGCCTGAAACTTTTACGCTGTCGTTGAGTAAAACCGGTAATGGCACCATTTCATCTAATCCTAGTGGCATTAATTGTGGCAGTAGCTGTACCGCAGATTTTGATCAAAACATCACGATTTCTTTAACCGCTGTTGCAAGTTCTGGTTATGTTTTTGACCGATGGACCGGCGCCTGCACTGGAAGCAATAACTGTTCGGTGAATATGACGGCTGATCGAAGTGTTGCCGCTGTATTTAATGAAGAATCATCAACGCAAAATTATAATCTTAGCGTTGTTGTTAATGGTTCGGGCAATGTAACATCTTCGCCTTCTGGAATTAATTGTGGTGCTGATTGTTCAGAGTCTTATGTAGAGAATACGCAAATAAACTTAACGGCTAGCGCTAACAGCGGTTGGGTCTTTAGCAGTTGGACTGGCAGTTGCTCCGGTCAAGATACCTGCACCATTAATATGAATGCTAATAAGTCTGTAACAGCGACTTATATAGAAGAAACAGTGGTGACTCACCTATTAACTGTTACGTTATCGGGGGACGGCACTGTTACTTCAAATCCTGTGGGGATTAATTGTGGTAGCGACTGTACCGAAGAATATAATGAAAACCTTCAAGTTGATCTAACCGCCAACGCTTCAGCGGGTTTTGTTTTGAGTTCATGGAGTGGCGCATGCTCGGGAGCAGGCTCATGCAGTGTAACTATGGATACTGCAAAAACTGTCACCGCAACGTTTATAGAGGAAGATTTAGAGCTATTTGATTTAAGTATCGCTATTTCTGGATCGGGTAACGTCACCTCATCTCCATCAGGGATTGATTGTGGGAGTGATTGCAATGAAAGTTATGATGATGGAACTTCGGTTTCATTAACGGCTACTGCAGATGACGGATTTATTTTTAGTCAGTGGACTGGAGATTGTAGCGGAAGTGGTGCGTGTGATGTAATTGTCGATAGTAATAAGTCCGTGACTGCCGAATTTATCGCTCTACAGAATTTTGATTTAACGGTGGTTGTCATAGGTTCTGGGAGTGTTACTTCTGATCCTACAGGAATTGATTGTGGTGGTGATTGCTCTCAAACATTTGAAGAAAATACTAATGTTTCTATGACCGCAATTCCCGATTCAGGTTTTAAATTAGATCATTGGGAAAATGCTTGTACTGGTAATGGAGCGTGTTCTATTGATATGGATAGTGCCAAGAATTTAACCGCTGTTTTTTCTGAGGATATTGCACCAAGTGTGCTGATCGAGAATTATTCGCCCTCTGGAGATGCTTTTACTCTTGGAGAAATTCCAAAAGATGCATCAGGTATCACTTGGCATGAAGGTATTCAACAATATTTAGTTGTTCAAAATAATGC
Organism: Gammaproteobacteria bacterium; assembly: GCA_002401655.1. GTDB lineage: Bacteria > Pseudomonadota > Gammaproteobacteria > Enterobacterales > Kangiellaceae. The sequence goes on from NVTT01000030.1 coordinate 10,206, forward strand.
CTCTAGAATTTATCGCTATGATGTTAATTTCTCTTATATGGGTTCAATTAGTGTTACTGGAATACATACTGATACTGAAGGCTTGTCTTATGTAGAAGATAACAAAGTATTGATTATTTCAGAAGATGGTCAAGCTTCAAAATTAGAAATTGATGAAAATACCACCAGTGTGAGCGGACGTATTCCGACTTCGCAACGATATAAAATTATGGCAAATGGTGGCAATAAGGGAACCGAAGGAATCGCAGTGAGAAAATCGACTGGCTCTCAACTCGTTAGAGTCTATGCGGTTAAAGAAGGTACTGGTGGAAGTAATATGAGAGTGGTTTCTTTTGATATGCCTAATCCCGATCCAGGCGTTCTCTTAGACTATCAAAGTAATTTAACGGTCAATGAGCCTTGGGATGCTGATGTTGCATTGGCTGGTCTTGCCCGTGATTTAGCGGGCGCAATGTTCGATGAACGTACAGGGCACTTAATTATCCTGAGTCAAGAGAGTCGAAGAGCTATTCAAGTTGACCCCGATACCGGTGCAATTATTTCTACGCTGAATTTAAGTGGTGCACCACAGTATGAAGGCGTGACTTTTGGTCCAAATGGTGAATTAGTATTTGTCAGTGAAGCTAATTGGATACGCATCTATACGTTAAATTAATTATTTAATCCATTTTCTAATTTGCTTACTTAAATAATTAATTCGGTATTGGTGAATGAGTGATTTTGGAAAATTGGGTGTCTTCCTTGAGCAGTGTTCATATAAATGAACCAATAAATGGTAGCCAATATAGGCTTCAACCAAATTCGGTTGGAGTTTTAAGTGTTTTTCATAACCTCTATTGAATTCCTTAATGAGTGATTTTGATAACCCTCTAATCCAAGGAAATTGAGATTTCAATATAATTTCTGCGATAAACTGCCCAATGTCATACCCTACGTAATCAATTCTAGCGTCTTCAAAATCTACTAAATTGGTCAACGAATCATTGCTCAGCACGTTTCTATAAGCGAAATTCCCATGAATTTGACCGATGTTTCCCATATTACTTTCGTCTTGAGCTACTAATTGATTAAAATAATTGGTCATCGATTCAATATTTTTGCTCTTTAGTTTGTGATTCTTTTTGCGTTTTAATACCTTTAACATTCTTTGTAGGTGACTTTTTCTGGTTTCAATGACTTCTCCTACAGCGCCAGTTTTAGTCGCTAAAAGGTGATAGTTACCTAACCAATAACCACAATTATAAATTCTCTTTTTTAGATCGGTGTTTGCGTAAGACCATTTAAATATACTTTGATTAAAATAGTCGTTTAGATTTTTTCCTTCACATCCTGAAAGCAACATCGCTTTTTGCTCTAACCATAACTTTATTGGTTTGGACATGGAGTATTTTTCAGTAAGGTTTTGTGCTGAAATCCAAGCGTTTTTAAGTAAATCGTATTCTTTTTGTAGATCGGATAAATCATGATCTTGTTGTTTGACGACTCTAATTCCTCGAATTTTCAAGACGTAAAACAATTCGGACTCTTGGACTTTAATTTTATAAATCCTTCGGTCATCATCGTAGATAACTTTGAAATCAAGTGTAGGTTCATTTTTAAGCGATAAGTCTATTTTTATCGCCTGGGAAATCTCATCTACAAATCCACTGGACAGAGATACTACATGCTTACTCATTTACTTTTCCTTCGCTTGTCGTTTTTGCTTTATGTTTCGTTTAATTGTACGAAGYGTATCYACTAACTTAAATAGGTTCMTGATAATACTTCCTTTTASACTGGAATTAAATATTTGCAATGCAACTAAMTCRTARCATTGAGCATGCCAGCGCTGTAACCAAGGMGGGTTGGTATTAAAACATATACTTTTGACTAAACCTTCATCAATAGCATTTTGCATGATTTGTTTCACTAGAATAGAGCCTGGACCATACTGTGAGAGTTCCTCATCAAACGCTATTTTATGTAAAATGACTTCATCTTTCGTTTGAAAAGCGATCCCCGATGCTATTACTTTATCGCCTAAATTTAATGCAAATATTTTAGCAAAACCTTCATTGGCAAAAGAACGCCAACTATCTCGGTAAAATGATTCTAATTGGCTATCGCATAGAATTGCTGATCCGGATTTTCCTTTCCAACCACTTGACTCAAGTTTAAAAAACTCGCTTAGACCTTCGTTGACGTCATTTTCAGCTGTATAAGCAATCAATTGTAAATTACTTAGATGTTCCTTTTCAATTTTGCGCTCAAACCGAGCAATATTCTTGTGAAGTTTTTTAGGTATTATATTCTTTATTTCCAAGCCGTTATTTTCTCCATCGTGTAAATTGAAATAAGCTGATTCTCTTGAATAGGTTGGGCTAATTAATTTTTGATGGAGAGGCTCGATACACCGCACCCGACGCGCAGACAGCATAGACCAGCCATTGATTTTTTTATTAAGTGCTTGCCTGAGGGAAATAACAGACTTTTCGTCATTCAAATACTCAGCTCCCAAAATGCTCATCATATCGACATGATCGTGGCTGACAGGTTGTAATAATTTGAATTTAATACCCATGATTGATTTTTGCTTTTGAGCTAAGACCAAGGCGATCTTTAGTGATTTATTTTTGTCTGTTTCTTGACCGATATCTGATGAATAACCGAGCACATAAATTGGACTTATTTTATCCATTAAATTAATGCCATTTAAGTTAAATTTAACAATATTTGAAGACGTCGCATACGCACTACGACTAATAAGGTAATCCCAGTCCGTTAAATCCTTCTCAGATAGAGGACCTTGTTTAATCAACCATTCGATAGCTGAAGAGGTGTTTTTATTTAACATATAAATTTCTATAATCCGAATTTTCTGGGTGTGCTAATTTAGTTATTATATCCAATAAATAGTGATGTGAAAATGTGCAATTGAAAAGCTGTTGTTAGTTATTGGTTTGAGGATGTTAATATTTTAAAAAATCTCAAAAAGAGATTGGCGACAGGTGCAGATTCTTTAAAAAAATTTGAGTAATCTTTAAGCTAAAAGTTTGCATCTATTAATATCTCATTAAGATATAATTTGCGTAAGATGCAAGTAAAACAAATATGGATAGATTAAATGGTAGATAGCTAAATACTTTGATGCATGATTTATCAAATTTGGCTTTCTGTTTTGGTGTTTGAGAATCGTAAGTATAGTCATTAGATAGAATAAGTGTTAAATGTAATTATTTACCTCTTGAAGTATCAAAAACTGATTGAATACATTGGTTTTTTTTCAATTCTAGGTCTATAATTTAGCGTTTCTACACTAACTAAATCTGGCAAGTATATTATTCCTGTAAAAAGGCTAAGCTAAACTTACTTATTTCAGCTAAGGATGATCATGACTCAAGAATWTAAAAATATTTCACCTAAAGATATCACTAACGAGCAAATTGTTGATTTATGTAGACAGTTGGGCGAAGGATTTTCTAAACGCTCTTCTAAGCATGATAGAGAAGGCTCGTTTCCTGAAGAAAACTTTCAAGAATTAAAAGATCACAATTTATTATGTATTATGATCCCAAAAAGTAAAGGCGGAATGGGAGCTGACTTTTTAACTTATACAAGAGCATTAGAGCAAATTGCTAGAGGGGATGCCTCTACAGGCTTAACTTTTAATATGCACAATATAGCCGTTGGAAGTCTTGCCGAGCTTAATCTAGATGGAATTGGTGGCAGTCGTGGCAAAAAGATGAATGATTTCATTGATTGGGTATATAACGAAGCAATTACCCATAAAAAATTATTCGCGTCAGCATCTTCAGAACCTGGAATAGGGGCTCATTTAAGTAAAATGAAAACGCTCTATAAACGTACCGACGATGGTTTTGTTATTAATGGCGTAAAAAACTGGGTTTCTATGGCGGGTTATGCGGATTATTATGTCGTTGCTGCAAAAAAAGAAGGCAGTGAATCAGCCGTTCCAGCAATTTCATATTTGATCGTTGAAAAAGAAAATCCTAATGCTCGGGTCGAGTTCACATGGGATGTTTTGGGCATGAGAGCTACATCAACTAACCCTGTATATTTTGAAGATTGTTTGGTTCCAAAATCAGCACTGTTTTTAGGAAACGAGGGTATGGCTCTTTTTAAGGTTGCTAGAGAACCCCATTGGTTAGTCGGAGGTTACGTTGGTGTTTATCTTGGTATTTGTACCGCGGCTTTTGATTTCTTGGTTAATTATCTCAAAAATAGAAATATTCCAGGTACGCAAACACCGCTTGCTGATGACAGTAGAATTCAACATAAAGTGGGCGAATTGTACGTTCAAGTTGCAGCCGCAAAAGCGAGYGTTTATCGAGCRGCTAAATTGGTTACGGAAAAGCCTGGTTCAGTTGAAGCTAATACCGCTATCCATCAATCAAAATATATTGTTAGTGAATTAGGCCCATCACTAACGTCGGATGCTATTCGTTTATGTGGTGGAAGTACAATCGCTAAGTTTATGCCTTTAGAAAGATATTACCGTGAGTCAAGATGTGGGGGGTTAATGCCTGCAACCAGTGATGAATGTTTACTCTATCTCGGTAAAGCCGCATTCGGAACGGACTTAACAAAGCCAGATGAAACATATTGGTAAGCTGCTAGATTGGTAAAAATACCAATTAACATCTGACTTGTAACAACAGTCCAACCATCTTCTCTAAAGCTAACTTTTATAGAGTTCTTTTTTTAGAAGGGTTGGATTTTTTTATACAAACTTTCGATTTTTGAGAATTAATCAATGCCAAACTATTTTACAGATAATCATGATCTTCAGTTTCAGTTTTCACGATTAGATCTTACTAAAAGTGTTGCCATTTTAGAGGATGATTACCAGCAGTCAAAGATTTTTGATACCGCCCCGACTTGTTTCGAAGAGGCAATGGAATTTTATCAAGGTGCACTAGAGTTAGTTGGTGATCTTAGTGGCAATTATTTTGAACCGAGAGCAACGGAGATTGATGCAGAGGGAGCCGAGTTAATTGACGGTAAGGTAAAGTATGCGAAAGGAACATTAGAGTCGGTACAAAAATTAGCCGAATCTGAATTGATGGGTGTGTTACTTCCTCGAGAATTTGGAGGTGGTAATGTTCCCGCAACTATTTATACCATGATGGTTGAAATGTTGTCGCAAGCTGATGCTTCCTTAATGACGCTATTTGGTTATCAAGATGTCGGTGAGGCGATTGCTAAATTTGGAACGAAAGAGCAGGGTGAGTTATTTTTAAAAAAATACTGCACAGGTGAGCACATTGGTGCCATGGTCTTGACCGAACCCCATGCCGGTTCTGATTTACAAAGCGCCAAATTAAAAGCTTATCAAGATGATGATGGCAATTGGTTTTTAAATGGTACTAAATGTTTTATATCTAATGGTTGTGGTGATGTGTTATTAATTTTAGCTCGATCAGAACCCAATACTAATAATATGTTTGGTTTAAGTATGTTTGCTTGCCATGGTGGAGATAAAGTTAAAGTAGGGCGCATAGAAGAAAAAATGGGTCTTCATGGATCGCCAACCTGCGAATTGCATTTTGAAGATGCGCCGGCTCAGCTGATTGGCAAACGGCGCTTTGGCTTAATTCAAGTTCTACATACATTAAATCATGCACGTTTTAGTGTGGCAGCTCAAGCTCTAGGGATCGCAGAAGAAGCTTATAAAGAAGCATTAAGCTGGGCTAAAGATCGAATAGCATTCGGTGAGGCTATTATAGAAAAACCAGCAGTTGCAAATATGCTAATTGATATGAGAGTGCGTATTGAGTCAAGTCGTAGCTTGCTTTACAACACGGTTCAGAATTTAGACTTGCGAAATAAGCTAGAAGAAAAAATGGATCATATAAAGAAAGACAAATCGATAGATAAAGACGCTAAAAAAGAAAAACTTAAAGATTTGAATTTAGAATTTGCAAAAGCAAATAAGTTACTTGAAATGCAATCACCACTTGTCAAATATCAGGTGACAGAAATGGCCAATAAAGTTTGTTTTGATGCGTTACAAATTCATGGAGGAGCTGGTTATACCAAAGAGGGGAAGGTTGAACGTTTATGTAGAGATGTACGGATAACTAATATTTATGAAGGTACGTCACAAGTTCAAATAATTGGTGCGACAAAAGGAGTTAAACAAGATATATTAGCGGATTATTTTGACAGTGTATTGCAAGCAAACTTTGATAAACGGAATGATTCATCCATCCATTCTATTATTGAGTTACGTAATATCTATAATCAATTTGTCTCTAAGTTAAATGAAAGTGACAAAGTCAAAGAAAATGATGTTTTAGCTAAGGACTTGGTTGATATTTATACAKCGATTCATATCAGTTGCTTGATTCTTGAAGARACYARAWCTGAAGAACGAAAAATCGTTATTTTAAATCGGTATATTAAATCTGCTTTGGCTAACGCAAAGAAAGGTTACGAAAATTTAATGATTGGGACTTTTGATGATCTAGATAAAAAGGATATCATCTGCCAAATATACGAATAATCAATGCTAATGCCTAGTCTGAACTTAAGCAAGACTTAATAAAGAATTGATAGAATAGCCTAGATTATTCTGGATGCAAACAGGTCAAATATATGTTCTTGTCTCTAGTTTGTGGCTAGAGGGAAGTAATATTTGAGTGATTTTCTTAATGATGAACAAGTAAAAAGAAGTATAGAAACTAGAATGATGAGTAGTAATGCACAACAAATATACAACGTAAATGGTAATTCTCCTTTAACGTTACCTGCAGCTGACGCACAAGTTCGCCTATGGTTTCTCCATCAGCTCGATCCCTTAAGCCCCGTTTATAATATCTATAGAGCTATTAGACTTGTGGGTAATATAAATATCCAGGCAATTGAACAAACCGTTCATGCTTTAATTGCACGACAAGGAGCTTTGCGTACAACGTTTGATGAAATTGACGGCGAAGTTGTTCAAATAATACATACGGATTTAAGTATAGAAATAAATCAAATAGATTATTCCAATTTAGAAGCAAACAATAAAGAAACAAAACTTCAGTCTTTTTTAGATAATGGAATTCAGCAGCCCTTTGATCTGATTGAAGGTCCGCTTGTTAGAGTTTCACTAATTAAATTAAATAAAAACGAACATGTGTTCTATTTTTGTGTTCACCATCTAATTTTTGATCGTCGCTCTTTAGGTTTGTTAAATAGAGAGTTTAGCGATTTTTACCAGTTTTTTTCAAGTGGTGAAAGTGATGGGCTAGTTAAACTAGATGTTAGTTTTTCTGATTATACTCAGTGGCGATTAGAAAAAATCAAACAAGAGGACTTGTCAAAACAATGGAAGTTCTGGAAAGAAAATCTAAAAGATATTAAACCTCTTGAGTTACCTTATGATGGTAAAAGGATAATTAAAGCGACAACAAGAGGTGATAGATGTTACCTCGATTTGCCAAGTGGTTTAATTGATGATTTTGAGAGTGCAGTTTCCAAGCAAGGTGTCACCTTATTTATGGGATTGTTAGCCGTTTTTAAACTGCTGATTCATCGTTGGTCTGGTGAAGAAGATATTTTAACCGGAACACCATTTTCTGACCGTCGATTAAAAGGAACTGAAAATCTATTTGGATTTTTCGTTAGTACCTTGATATTGAGAACTGATCTGTCTGGCGATCCAACATTCTCTGAGCTTCTGTCAAGAGTTCGCAAAAAGAGTTTTAACTCCTACCGCTATAATTCAATGCCCCTAGATAAGATCATCGAATCTCTCAATCCTGAAAGAATTGTTAACCGCAATCCATTGTTTGATTTAGATTTTCAATTGCAGAAACTTCAACCTGAACAATTAATAATTGGAGATACTAGTCTTTCAGAATGTAAGGCTTCGCGTTATAGTTCTCAATATGACTTAGGTTTTACCGTTAGAGAAAAAGACAATAATAAAAATGGTTACGATATTCGATTTGAATATAGAACTGATTTGTTTTCAAAAAACACGATAGAAAATTTATTAAAAAGATATCAAAAACTGCTTCAAGAAGTTGTCCTTGACCAAAACAAAAAACTGTCTGAATATTCGATACTGTTAAATGATGAGAGGGATTCTCTAATTGTCGACAGAAATAAAACTACTTTAGTATACAGTAAGAAAAGCCTGCATCAATTATTTTTGGAACAAGTATTAACAAATAAAAATAAAACAGCTGTTATTACTGAGTCATCAAGTTTTACTTATATAGAAATTGCTAATAAAGCCGTTCAGCTAGCACTTTTTATGAAAAAACAAGGTGTGAAAGAAAATAGTGTGGTCGCTATTCTTCTTTCGAGAAGTGAATTGATTCCTGTGGCAATGCTAGCCAGTTTTTTTCTTAAAGCAAGTTATTTGCCGCTTGACCCCGAGTATCCGGTAAGTCGAATAGAATATATTTTGAATGATGCATCGGTCGAGCATATTCTAGTTGAAGAATCATTTTCTAATATGGTGACCAGCCATAAGACAAAAAAAATATTTCCTGAATCGGTTTTAAATGAAAACTCACTTAATGACGACGAGTTAACTCAATATATTGAATCGTTTTTGTCTGTGAGTGGAGTTAATCAATTGGCGTACATTATTTACACATCGGGCTCTACGGGAAATCCCAAAGGTGTGATATTAACTCAAAAGAACTTAGTTAATTTTATTGCCGCGATGGCTGAACGACCGGGTATAGAATCTAGTGATGTGATACTGGCCGTTACGACTATTTCATTTGATATATCGGTGTTGGAGATTTTGTTACCTTTAAGTCTAGGTGCGTCCACTATTATTGTAGACAGGGACACGTCTTATGACCCTCAAACATTATCGGCGCTTTTATTAAAACATGATGTAACGATAATGCAGGCAACTCCTGCTACTTGGCAGATGATGGTTGCTTCTAATTGGTCTGGTAAAAATGATTTAAAATTGTTAACGGGAGGTGAAGCGTTATCTCAAAAACTATCCGATCAGCTTCAACCTTTAGTTAAAGAAGTTTGGAATATGTATGGGCCAACGGAAACCACGGTTTGGTCAAGTTGCTATAAAATTGAAGCTGTCGGACAAGCACCATTAATTGGAAAGCCAATTGCTAATACTCAAATATATGTATTAGATAAAATGAACCAACTTGTCGTCGACGGTGCTTATGGCGAACTTTGCATTGCTGGGGATGGTGTTAGCAATGGTTATTTTGGACGAGATGACTTAACCGAAAAAGTTTTTATAGACAACCCTTTCTATCGGAGCTCACTCGATAATAATTTGCAGTCATCTAGTGAGAAATTATATAAAACCGGTGATTTAGTTCGGTTTAATCAAGATCAAAATATCGAGTATATTGGTCGAATGGATTTTCAGGTGAAAGTTCGAGGCTACAGAATAGAATTAGGTGAAATAGAAACGGCTATTAGCAAACATTCAGATGTTGAAAATGCCATAGTTATTGTTCGAGAAGATAATGTTGATGATAAGAGAATTGTTGCTTATGTTACCTCTGCCAAACTTAATTTTGTAGCTGATTCATTACGATTATTCCTTCAGGAACATCTTCCAAGTTATATGTTGCCACAGCATTTTATCTTATTAAGAGATTTTCCAAAAACACCCAACGGAAAAGTTGACCGCAAGTCATTGCCAATACCTGAATCTGAACAGATAGATAAACTTGGTTCCGTCATTGAAGCCAGTTCAGAAACCGAAAAAGCAATCGTTAAGATCTGGCAAGAGCTTACAGGTCAAGAAATAATATCAGTTAATTCCAACTTTTTTGATATTGGCGGACATTCTTTACTGGCAATGCAGGTTATATCGACTGTAAAAAAACAACTTAATATCGAAATTAAACCGATGGCTATGATACAGGATACCCTTGCACAAATAGCTGCCAGTGTTGATGGTTTAAAATATCAAAATGTGGAAAATAGTATCCCAAAATTAGAATCGGTTTTACCGCAATTTTTTTCTGAAGATAAGTCATTGTTTGGGTTCTACTATTCTTCAAAAATAAAAGAAAGATCCGCAATAAAACGAAATGAACAACAAAAATCAAAAGGTGCTGTTTTGTTATGTAGCCCTATTTTGATGGAGAATATCAATGCAAATTGGGCATTTAGACGGTTAGCAATACAACTTTCTATGGCTGGATATGATGTCTTACGTTTTGACTATTTTGGTACAGGCGAYTCRTTGGGGTATGACAGTGACGCCTGTGTTGAACGCTGGGGAAATGATATTTTAGAGGCGTCTAAATATTTACAGAGCATATCAAAACAAAAAACAATTTCGATTGTTGGATTACGTTTTGGGGCAAGTTTAGCTGCTCAAGCGAATGTCAAATTTATTGATAAATTAATATTGTGGGAACCAATTATTGATGGCAATGAGTACGTTAATGAACTTTTTTATAAATACTTGAAAACTTTAAGTGATCTAAACTATATACGAAAAACTGAAACTAAAGCTAAAAAAGGAGAATTGATTGGATTTGGTTTTTCAGATAATTTAGATCGTTCAATTCGTGATACTCGCTTGGTTGATGGTAATAATTTAAAAAATGCTAACCAGATTATTTTGATCAGTTCTAATAAATCTAAGCCATTTGACGCGTACTTAGATAAATTGTCGGAAGCTTGTTCTTCACCAAAAAATCTAACGCGGTTTAAAAATTGTTATGTAGAAGATAAAAGTCCGGGAATCGAAAAATATAATGATCTAGGCGCTTTTTTACCGGGAAAAAGTCTTGACGTGATCATCCGTGAACTAGGAAAATAATGAATCAACTAGAAAAAGCGATAGTGGTGGGTGAAAGTCCTCAGTTGCTTGGCGTATTAACTAAACAGAATAAGTACACGCCTAAATCAGAGACTAAACTACCAACTATTTTATTGTTGAATTCAGGCTTGCTAAGTCACATTGGACCTTTTCGATTATACGTGAGAATGGCTCGTAAATTTGCAGATATGGGTTTTAATACCTTTCGTTTTGATTTATCTGGAATTGGTGATAGTGAAAGGCATCTCGATGTTCGCACTCGTGAAGAGCAACATATGGGTGATATAAAAGCGGTAATGGATCATTTAGATCGATACGAAAACTGTAATCAGTATATCGTTATGGGTATATGCACCGGAGCTGATAATGCGCATAAAGCGATGATAAAAGATTTAAGAGTCATTGGTGCAGTGAGTATTGATGGTTATGCTTATAAAACACCGCGCTATTATTTTAATCTTTACGCGCCTAAATTAGTTAGTTTTAATTCTTGGAAAACTTTAAGTAGGCAGGTCTTTAATAAAGTGAAATCCAAACTTGGACCTAAGCAAGATGTGATTCCAGAAAATATAGAATATCGCTGGGTAGAGCCGAGTAAAGAAAAAACAGAACAAGACTATAAAGTGTTTATAGAACGAAACGTCAATCTTCTCGCCGTTTTTACCGCTAGTTGGCCGTACAATTATCTTCAACAACATGCTGATAGTTTTAAAAAACTATCTTTTGGTGAAAATCTTCAAGTCGCTTACTTAGAAAATGCAGAGCATATATTTCCGTTATCTGAAGATCGAACTCACCTTATGACTGAAATTGTGAATTGGTTAGTTAATCGCTATTTAAATACAAGTACGAACCACTAATTCTTGTCAAATATATCAAAGTCTTTTTCTGCGTGACCAACCACTCCATCTTTATTCCATGGGAGATCTCGATAGGGGCTTGAATCGCTAGTTCCCATAAATGGATATTTTTTTATATCAAAATAAGGTGAGTAGTCGAAATCTGCCGGCGTATAGAGTCGTGTATTTCTCGGGATTAACTCGACACCATTTTTTCCTCGTTTTCTAAAAAGTGGCAGTATTGGATATTTCACTGAGTAAAATGCCTCAGCAATCATCGCCGAACAAACTGTTTTAGCGGTATCTGTCGGTTTTCGGGTAAATAAACTTGAACGCCAGCGTCTAGGCATTATTTTCCATGGAAATATAAAGCGAGCGAGATCGAACAATTGCCTGACATTATAAGCAATCCCTAATTTATCAATACAGTAATTGATAACATTTTGAGCATCTTTAGCAGATAGGGTGGATGCACGACAGATGCGCAGGTTGTCTTTTTGGTATTCAATCAAGGGAGTAACAATCATTCCTTCGCCAAGAATACCTTCTACTAACAGCTGGGTATCAGGAGAGGCATCACAGTGTTCAAGAATTTTATTCCTAAACTTCAAATCTTGGATATCGTGTATACGACCGACATAAATCGCCGAGTGAGACCAACGACTCTGAGTGATCAGTCGAATAACATTAGAAACACGACTACGACCCTCAACCAATACGACATCAGCTGGACGTATTCCGTGACTAATTTTTTCAAAATCACTAATTGGAAATGCTGAAGGAGGGGTTTCCTTGTTCAGCCATGATTCTAATTTATCTCTGATTGACATTATTTGTCCCTTGAATCAAGATTCTATAGAATATTGAATCTCAATTGGCTTTTACCAATAACTTCCTACTAATAACCTTTTAATAATAGCCTCTTAGACGAATTTTGGCTAGAATATACGCAATTTACTATCACTACTTTATTTGAACAGTTTGTAAGTTATTCTAGAGTAATTTTATTCTCCACCAATTTATAGAAACAGGACAAAACAATGCCAAGTGAAATATGGGACGATATCTTCCTTTTAGATCAACAGTTGACTGAAGAAGAGAGGATGATACGTGATATGGCGCATAGCTATGCACAGGAAAAATTACAACCTAGAGTTTTGGAGGCCAATAGAAACGAAAATTTTGATCCAGAAATTATGCGTGAAATGGGAGCGTTGGGACTTTTAGGTTCAACGATTAATGGTTATGGTTGTGCGGGCATAGGATATGTCTCTTACGGTTTAGTTTCTAGAGAAGTTGAGCGTGTAGATAGTGGGTATCGTTCTGCTCTAAGTGTTCAATCTAGCTTAGTGATGTATCCAATTGATACCTATGGAACTGAAGAACAAAAGCAAAAATATTTACCGAAGTTAGCAACAGGTGAATATATTGGCTGTTTCGGTTTAACCGAGCCTGATAGTGGCTCAGATCCAGCAAGCATGAAAACTCGAGCTAAAAAAGTCGATGGTGGATATCTCATCAGTGGTTCAAAAATGTGGATCACTAATTCGCCTATTGCCGATGTATTTGTCGTTTGGGCAAAAAACGACGATGGGGAAATATGTGGGTTTGTTTTAGAAAAGGGAATGAAAGGACTATCGGCACCTAAAATTGAAGGGAAATTCTCATTACGAGCTTCAATTACCGGCGAAATCGTCATGGATGAAGTGCTGGTACCGGAAGAGAATATGTTTCCAACCATTAGAGGCTTGGGCGGACCATTTGGTTGTTTAAATATGGCTCGATATGGCATTGCATGGGGAGCTACCGGAGCCGCTGAATTTTGTTGGCATGCCGCACGAACCTACGGACTAGATAGGAAGCAATTTGGACGGCCTTTGGCCGCAAACCAATTATATCAAAAGAAGCTAGCGGATATGCAAACTGAAATAACACTTAGCTTACAGGCGTCATTAAGAGTTGGACGTTTAATTGATGAAAAGCAATTTAAACCTGAAATGATTTCTTTAGTTAAAAGAAATGCTTGTGGTAAAGCTTTAGAAATTGCTAGAAATGCTCGCGATATGCACGGTGGTAACGGCATTAGCGATGAATTCCATGTTATACGTCATATGATGAATTTGGAAGCCGTCAACACTTATGAAGGAACACATGATATTCACGCGTTAATCTTAGGACGCGCGCAAACGGGTATTCAAGCTTTTAGTTAAATAGACCAGAAAATGCCTCATAGGAGCTAATTATAAGTCTATAATTAGGATCATAATTGGCTCTTAATCAGATATAAAACAACTTGATAATTACAGATGTGAGTTGTTTTATGCTTTTTACACATAATTTTACAAACAGGATCTCCATTTAAGAACAATTTACTTGAACTTTGTAGTCATCTTATAGACTATTCTAAATAAGAAACGTAAGTTGCCGATAAAACAGTTAGCCTTGGAATTTTAAAGGGTTATTTGTCAATCTAATAAGGAATACTGAATGAAGTTTTTAAGAACTCCAGCTCTAGTTTTAGTTTCAAGCATTGTTTGCACCTCATTTGCTTTCAATGTGAATGCATTTACTGTTGCTGAAAAATCCTCCGATATTGAAAAGGTGGTTGTTAAACGAGCTATTGATTTAGCTCCAGAAGCGAAACATAGAAGGGCGAGCCGCTATATTGCTTATTTTATGAAAAATAGACATTATAAAAAGCAAACATTAGACAACGAGCAATCTGGCCTAGTTCTAGATAATTACATCAAATATTTGGATGGTAATAAAGCCTATTTTTTAGCCTCAGACATTAGAGATTTTGAGCGATATCGATATAAACTGGATGATGCAATCTGGAGCGGTCTAGTACAACCAGCTTTTCATATTTACGACGTATTTCAACAACGTTGGGAAGAGCGAAATACCTTTGCAACTAACTTTTTAGAAACTGAAATTGATTTTTCTAAAGACGAAAACTATTTTTATGATAGAGATGATTCTGCATGGGCAAAAGATGAGCTTGAACTGAATGCTTACTGGACCAGCCGAATTAAAAATGATGCTTTAAATCTTGTTTTAGCCGATAAGACSGTWGARRAGGTWAAAGARTTATTGAAAAAGCGCTATGCRGCAGCYATGCGTCGAAGTGCTCAAGTTAACAGCGAAGATGTTTTCTCTTATTTTATGAATGCKTAYGCWAATACGGTTGATCCTCACACTAGCTACTTTTCTCCAAGAACAGCGGAAAACTTCGACATAGATATGAAGCTTTCGTTAGAAGGGATTGGAGCCGTACTACAAACCGACGAAGTTTATACAAAAATAACCATGATTGTCACCGGTGGACCGGCAGATAAGTCAAAACAACTTGCGGTAGATGATAGAATTATATCGGTCGGTCAAGATAATGACCCATTGGTTGATGTTGTAGGCTGGAGACTTGACGATGTTGTTGACCTCATTCGAGGAAGTGCTGGTACGCAGGTGCGTTTAGAAATTGAATCAGAAAATGCGAGCGTTCAAGGTAAAACAAAGACCATTTCTATCATTCGAGAAAAAGTAAAATTAGAAGAGCAAGCCGCCAAATCAGAAGTAATTAAAGTTCCCCGCTCTTTTTTTACGGAAGAATATTCGAATGATGTAGTGGACAATAAAGATAACTCTGAGGGTAAGAAATTTCTTAATGTTGGAGTGATCGATTTACCCAAATTCTATATCGATTTTCAAGCGAAAAGTGCAGGAGAAAAAAACTATCGAAGCACAACGAGAGATATCAAAAACTTGATTGAAAAGATGCAACAAGAAAATGATATTCAAGCGCTTATTATTGATTTAAGAAGTAACGGAGGGGGATCGTTAGGTGAAGCAATTAGTCTAACAGGATTGTTTATAGATGAAGGTCCCGTTGTTCAGGAAAAAGAATTGCAAGGTAAAGTTCAAGTTTTGCCTGATACCGATCCGGGTGTTGCTTGGGACGGACCATTGGCCGTTTTAGTCAATGGTTCTAGTGCCTCGGCTTCTGAAATTTTTGCAGGAGCTATTCAAGATTACGATCGTGGTTTGATTATTGGTGAACAGACTTTTGGAAAAGGAACGGTTCAGAATGTTATTGATCTTAATTATTTTTTAAGAACTGAAGATAACAGTGCCGGAGCATTAAAATTAACGATTGATAAATTTTATCGAATTACTGGAGAAAGTACACAATTAAAAGGTGTAATGCCAGATATTAAATTCCCGGATCCTATTGCTAGAGATCGATTTGGTGAGTCGAGTTACGATTCGGCGTTACAATGGGATGTTATTGATGCGGTCGCTTTCGATAATGTTAAACGTGTAAGTCAATATGTTCCGCTATTAACAAAAATGCACCAAGAACGTGTTCTTAAAAATCAAGAATACCAATATATTGTATCTGATATTCAAGAGTTAAATAGAAAGCGCGAAGAAAGTAAAGTTAGTCTTAGCATTGATAAGCGCAAGCAAGAAAGATTAGATGATAAAACTAAGCGTTTAACTAGAGAAAATATTAGACGTAAAACTTTAGGTAAAAAAGCTATTTTAGAAATTGATGATGATACAGATTTAGTTGAAGTGGACGATGTTAAATTGTTCGAAACGGCTAAAATTCTTTCTGATTTAATTTTCATTAAACTTCGCGAAAAAAATGAATCTGATTTTGCACAGATTAACAAAAACAAAAACAACTCATAGATTGAATAGCTGAATCAGTTAAAATAAATTCTGCTATCTAAAACACACATGTCGACTTTAAAAAAAACGCTAGTCCTAATAACTATTCTAGTTTTAGGGCTGGTTTTCTTTTATTCATCTAACATAAAAACAACCTTATATACTGCCACTGGCTTTAGTGCGAAAAATCTGTGTTCTGGTTATTTTGTCAGTGGGTTTTCTGCTGAAGCTATTTTCGACGAAGCTCTAATTCCTGTTAGTCCATTATTTGCCTACGTTAACTATTATGTTAATGAGGAAAGAAAAATCGTTGATACCAGCATACTCGGTTTTTTTCAAAGAACGGCAATATACAATAATGGTATAGGCTGTACGTTATTAGCCATTACTCAGAAAAAACTGGATAGAAGTGTGTTTGCCTTAGCTTCGCTAAGAAATAAAAATGAAACTGCATGGGTAGTTAAATCGCTAGTAAGTGAAAAAGATGCCGATGATTATGAAAGTAAAATGTCGACTATTCTTATTAAAGCATTTGAGGAAGAGTCAAATCGTTCTAAGACTTCCAAAGGGTTTCGACATACGAAAGCTGTTGTCGTCATTCATAAAGGTAAAATAATAGGAGAGAAATATTCAAGTGACGTCACAAAAAACACTCCGTTACTCGGTTGGTCAATGGCGAAAAGTGTTAGTAGTTTATTGGTTGGCGTATTGGTCAAAGATAACGGTTTAGACATTCATACAGGTAAGTTAGTATCCTCGTGGAAATCGAAAAAAGAGCATGAAAAGATTACGCTAGATCATCTTCTTAGAATGAGTAGCGGTCTAGAGTTTAATGAAATCTATGGTGTAGGAAGTGATGCGGCGAAAATGCTATCGGTTGAATCAAGTGCGAGTGACTTTGCTGTTAATAAAGTACTCGAATATCCTATCGATAGCCACTGGTCCTACTCAAGCGGAACAACAAATATCATCTCCGCAATAATCAAAGAAAGAGTAGGTGGTTCATTTCAATTTTATTATGAATTTGCTCAACAAAGATTATTTAGACCTTTGKGAATAGAATCTGCAGTTTTGGAAACCGATGCTTCAGGTGTTTTCATTGGTTCGTCTTATATGTATTTGACTGCGAGGGATTGGGCTAAACTTGGCCAATTGTGTTTACAGAATGGTCAATGGGATGGTAGACAAATACTTTCCAGTGATTGGATTAAATATGTAACGACTCCGACAAAAACATCACCGTTAAATAATTATGGCGCACATTTTTGGCTGAACAATGATCCCTATGATAAAACGATTGATCGTCATTGGCCAAGTTTGCCTATCGATTTGTATTACATGTCTGGTTTTCAAGGACAAACCGTTGCGATAATTCCGTCGAAAGAACTAATTGTAGTTAGATTAGGTTTCACGGCTTCTGGGGTAGATAGAGGAACAGAAAAGCTAATTCATGATGTTATTGAGTTGTTGTAAATAAAGCTATTTGTAAAGGCTGTTTAAAACTTGATCATCATCATTGCATTAGCCAAATAATAAAATAAAAAAATTGGAAATGTAAAAAATACAAATGAATACTATATTTCCCTCCCCAACAAATTAGTTTTGTCACCCAGTTTTTCGCTCGCCATTGACTAATGGTTTGATTTATTTCTGTTGATTGACATAATTTTTGACCTAGGATGATGCCAAACACAACCAGTGCGAACCAAGGAAGTAATGGCGCAAAGTCATCGGATATAGCAGGGTTGCTACCAAGACCTAACCAATAAATAAGTGGGTGATTCAGGTGGGGGCTTTCAATACTTAATCCAATAATAATAAATAGTAATGAAACGAGGAGTAAGTATTTTGATGAGACTTTTGTTAGTGCGTGCCCTAAAATGCTGGAAATGAAAATTAAATGTAAGATTCCAAAATACACATAATACTGAGGGCGCACGTAATAGCTGAAAAGTGTAATTAACATCATATAGGTAAAGAGTAACAATAGGCGCTTTGACAACAATGATTGAAAATAAGTGTTATTTTTGTTTTTATAGCTAGAAAGAACTAAACCAATTCCAACAAGGGTTAAAAATAGAAATATGATAACCGCTCTAAAGCTAATCCAGAAATAATCATTTGAAAAGTTAACGTTTATTAGATTCATCTCATTTAACCCAAAACTTAAATGAAAAATGAACATCAGCCCAATCGCAATGCCTCTGATAAAATCTAACAATTGTAGTCGACGGTTGTTTACTGGTTTAATTGTTGAACTCAAGATATCGCCTTTTCAAAATTTGGACAGTTTTATTTGAACAGTTTTGCTATTTTTTGTTATAGTCGARCWTATCGWATCTTANTATWMRWATTAAGATTCACTCAATCAAAGCAATAATTAATWAAGAAYAWTATGAATATGTGGTTTACKMGATTATTTAATAYACAAAGATTACTWSTGCTTGGYACRTTRRTCRTTTTTAACATTAGTTGTAGYTCAACGCCTGRTRCTAATTACCATGGCTATTTTTTTCAATCACAAACAAATGATGGYCAACCTGCTTTTAGTTATATTCTYTATTTRGGYGATATTCGCGATAGAGACRCTGGCAAGAAAGGYTTRGGTGTTATTATTGATACTAGAAAAGATGARCGYGAATTAAGNNNKAGTARTCGWCCSAAWGARRATARAAATGAASCTTATTCAWTRTCATTCAGAATGGAAGAAGAGGCTTATAAGCGTCTTGAAATTAAATTAACTCAACTACAATATTGCAAAAGCGAAATTGAATATACGTTAAGTGAATATGATTGGCTTAAATATACCATTAAAGGTTATTGCAAATAGTTACCTGCCTTATATAGAAATACAACGGAGTTCCCGCTTGAAAATCACTTCCAATTTGTTAATAGTCCTACTGATGTTTGTCTCACTTAAATCGTTAGCGCATCCTGGTGGTCACCAAGAAACACCTTTTCAAATCGTGAGTCACGACTGGCAAGGCGCAATACCCGCTAATAAAGTAGTGATTGTTAAAAATGCCTATGGGAGCATTCGTTCACGAAGTAATAGTGAAGAAAAAGTGTTTATGCATGCAACTTATCAACGGATAGGGTATGAAGCTCTGAGCCCTCGATTTGACATAAAAGAAATGGATGGCAACCTCTACATTACCATTGAATATGATGAGTCAATTAAAGATAGCAATGGTGCTTTAAGAGGACGAACCGATATATCGGTATTATTTCCGCCAAGTGTGAAAATTATCGCAGAAACAACATCGGGCATGATAAAAATTGATAAGACCCATAGTCATGTTGATGCGAAAACAACTACTGGGAAAATAAAATTGACGACAACTGGCTTATTTAACGTAGAAACCGAGAGCGGTAAAATTCATTTAAGGTTGAGGGGAATGCACACAAAAGGTCACTCTAAGGCGGTTAGCGATTCTGGGGAGATTACAGCTGATATCTTTAACGATATGGATATACAGTTAAAAGCTAATTCAAATAGAGCTGTTTTTTTAAACGGTTCTAAATTAAAAAACCGGAACTATTCATACGAGTACGGCTCGCAAAATTCAATCGTTAATTTTGAATCCAAAACGGGAGATATTAAGATTAATCAGATCACTCCGCCAGCTTTAGTCAAATCGGTAGTTCCTACCAGTAAAAAAGTCGATTTACGTMACYTGCCTAAGTCTAAACCATGGCGGCCTGGCGATCCAACTATAGACATCAATCCTAAAAGAACTAAAGGTAAATCAAAAGGTTAAGTAACCTAATTCAAAGCCAAATAGTTCTCTGTCAATCGGTATTATTTACCTATTATAATCTTTCTGTGTTTAGTATATTCGGTCAGTATATTTTCGAAGTACTGGTCGATTTGCGTTTTTATGGCGATGAAGCGCGTATTTTGAGTTGGATTAGACTGTGAAATTAAGTCATTAAATAACAAAAACAGAGGGTATTACGTGACCGATTTAAAAACAAAAAAAGTCAACAAAAAATTATCATCCTTGAAAAGCCTTTCGGCGGCAACCTTGCTTTGTGCAAGTTTTGGCGTAACGACGGCTCTTCAAGCTGCCGATGACAAATCATCGAGCGCTAAACCTTGGTCATCTGAAAAAGTTGTACCCAATAAAGTGAATGTTGATTTGCGCGGATTATCAAGTTCCCCTACATGGCGTCCCGGCGATAGCATCAAAGATATGCCTCGAAGACGTTTCGATGCGAATTATATATTGCCATCATCACCTCGTAACCCTGTTTCTAAAGGCAGTGATAGACTGATGTCAGCACAAAATGCTGTTTCAGTTCGCTCTAATCAAAATACCCGCGCTATTGAACAACAGTTTGATGGCAGTGCGTATACTGGCGTTAATCCACCTGACACGTCGGGCGATGTTGGTTTAAACTATTACATTCAATCAATTAATGGTTCAAGTGGTTCAATCTTTACAATTTACGATAAAGAAACCGGCAACCTAGTGAGTGGTCCGACTAATATGGAAACCCTAGGATCGGGTAACTGTGCCACCGGCGCGGGCGATCCCATCATTCTTTTTGATGAAATGGCTAATCGTTGGTTGTTAAGTGAGTTTTCAAGTTTTGGTAATAATCTTTGTGTTTATATTTCTCAAACATCTGATCCTATAACAGGCGGTTGGTTTGCTTATTCTTTCACAGCACCAAGTTTTCCTGATTATCCTAAGTATGGTGTAGGACAAGATGCTTATTATGTTGGAACCAATGAAAATACTTCAGCGGTTTATGCACTTGAAAGAGATGCAATGCTTGCTGGTAATGCTGCAACAATGATTAGAATTGAAACACCTGACTTAGCTGGTTTTGGTTTTCAAATGATTCCACCTGTTGATCATGATGGTGTGAATGATATGCCCGCTGGTACGCCAGGTTACTTTGTGCGTCATCGTGATGATGAAGTTCATAACTCAGCGAGCAATAATCCTAATGAAGATTATATTGAATTATGGGAATTTATTGCGGATTTCGATAATACCAATAACTCAACCTTCACCAAAGTAGGTGATTTTCCTATCGCTGAATTTGACTCTGATTTATGTGGTTTAACTTCTTTTTCATGCTTTCCGCAAGCCGGTTCTAGTTCAACACTCGATCCATTACGTGAAGTGGTTATGTTCAGAGCGCAATATCGCAACTTTAATACCTATGAAACAATCGTTGGAAATTTTGTAACGGATGTTGACGGTACCGATCATGGTGGTATTCGTTGGTTTGAACTTCGTAGAAATACCGGTGATGTTTGGCATATAGAACAAGAAGGAACCTATTCTCCAGATAGCAAAAATCGTTGGATGGGATCGATTGCAATGGATAAAGATGGAAATATGGCTTTGGCTTACAGCTGGGCGAGTAGCACAGATTTTCCAGGTATCCGTTATACAGGTCGTTTAGCGACGGATACGTTAGGTATTATGACAGAAGCCGAAGCAATTTTAGTGGCTGGTACTGACGGTAACTCTAGTAATCGCTGGGGTGATTACAGCCATTTATCACTTGATCCAGTTGATGAGTGTACTTTCTGGTACACCAATCAATATGGTAAAGAAAATGGTCAGTGGGGAACCCATATCTCAAGCTTCAAATTTGATTCTTGTGGTGGTGGAGCGGGTGGTAATCAAAATCCAGTGGCTTCATTTACGTCATCTTGTACGTTATTAGATTGTACGTTTGATGGAACAGGTAGCTCAGATAGTGATGGAAGTGTTGCTTCTTATTCTTGGGACTTTGGCGACGGAAGTACGGCAACGGGCTCTAACCCAGCTTATGCTTACGCAACTGATGGAACTTATGCAGTCGCTTTAACAGTGACGGATGATCAAGGAGCAACGAATACTAATACTCAAAATGTAACGGTTAGTACAGGCAATCAAGCGCCAGTTTCTGGATTTAGCTTTGTTGCTACAGAATTGAGTGTTGCGTTTACCGACACTAGTACTGATAGCGATGGAACAGTTGATGTTTGGAGTTGGGACTTTGGAGATGGAAGTACTTCTTCTTCACAAAACCCCGCTAATAATTATGCAGCAGCTGGAACATATACGGTTTCGTTAACGGTTACAGATGATGCTGGCGATACAAATACATCAAATCAGTCTGTTACAGTGAATGAGGATAATATTCCGCCTATTTCAAACTTTACTTATACTACTAACGAATTGGAAGTCACTTTTGCCGATAGCAGTAGTGATAGTGATGGAACTGTTGCATCTTGGAGTTGGGATTTTGGTGACAGCGCTTCGTCAACCAGTCAAAACCCGGTTCATGTTTACTCTTTAGGTGGAACTTATACGGTTGCATTGACAGTAACCGATGATCAAGGAACAACTAACACTAGCTCACAGTCTGTTACTGTAGAATCTGCTGGTGGTGGAACTTCTGGCGGATTTACTGAACCCAATGTTTCCCCTGGCTCTCGTGAAAACCTAGAGTTTACTATTGATGTTCCTGCGGGCGCTACGGCTCTCGATATTGATACATCAGGTGGAACCGGTGATATTACTTTAGTAGTCAACTTTGGTTCGACTCCGACAAGAAACGATAATGATTGTATTGAGCAAGCAACTGGAAATACACATAGTTGTTCAATCACTGATCCTTCTGAAGGAACTTGGTTTATTATTGTTCGTGGTGTAGTTGCATCTAGTGGCATTCAATTAGACGCTTATTGGACTGCTGGAGAAGTAGGGAACATTGCTCCAACTTCTAATTTCAGCGTTGTTACCAGCGATTTAGAAGCAACCTTCACTGATACAAGTATTGATAGCGACGGAACAGTAGCGAGTTACAGTTGGGACTTCGGCGATGCCAATACATCTACCGCTCAAAATCCAATCAATACTTATGCTTCAGCCGGAAATTATACGGTTTCTTTAACCGTAACTGATGACGAAGGTGCAACAGGCACGTCTAGTCAATCAGTCACTGTGACAGAAGCTGGAACGGTTACAAGTGGTGGTTTCACAGAAACTGTTAGCCCAAATGGAGGTCAAATACTATCTTATACACTTGACGTACCAGCGGGTGCGACTAGCTTAGAAGTGGATATCTCTGGTGGAACTGGTAATGCAGATTTAGCGATTAACTTTGGTTCCACACCATCTAGAAACGATAACGATTGTCTTGAAACGGGCGCAGGTAATACGCACAACTGTACGATTACTAATCCATCTGAAGGCACTTGGTTTATCATTGTTAGAGGCGCGTCTGCTTCTACTGATGTTCAGTTAGATGCTTATTGGTATCAAAACTAGTCAAGTTAATCTAAAGTAAAACAAGAAGGGTCAACATTGTTGGCCCTTTTTTTATGTCCACGGATGGACTGTATTCCGCAAAGAGGCAGGGATGCCGGTGCGGTTATGTCCACGGATGGACTGGCAGATTACTGCTCCTGCACAAACTGCACTTCCTACATCCGTGTAGGTCGTATTCCGCAAAGAGGCATGGAAAGTTTGGCCACATGAACGTAGCGAGTGTAGAAGGGATGGTGGTACTGCGAATGTCGGTGAGTTGCCTGACACATTTTAATCAACTAATCCTTCGATTTCAGTGTAAAATAAAAACAATTTCTAAACCCCTTTGGTATCAAAAATATGATTACGCTTCATTATCTTGAAAACTCACGCGCTCAACGAATTCTTTGGTTATTAGAGGAGCTTGAAGTTGAATATGAAGTTAAACATTATAAGCGCGATAGCGTGACCAATTTGGCACCGAAAGAGTTAAAAGAAATTCATCCGTTAGGGAAGTCCCCTGTTATTACAGACGGTGATAGAGTGGTGGCAGAATCAGCCGTGATCACTGATTACTTGATTGATAAATTTGGCCAAGGAAAGCTAAAACCAGCCTATGAAAGTAATGATTATTGGAAATATCAAGACAAAATGCACTATGCAGAAGGGACTATTATGTCTTTTCTTATACTATCAATGTTATTTAATAAAATAAAAGAAACACCAGTTCCATTTTTTATTAAGCCGATTGTTAAAGCGATAGCGAACAAGCCAATGGAAAGTTATGTCACGCCTAACATCAATTCGAATTTGGATTATCTAAATGAAGAATTAGCTGATACGGGTTGGTTTGCAGGCAAAGAAATGACCGGCGCTGATTTTATGATGAGTTTTCCTTTAGAAGCTATGACATCAAAAGCAGACTTATCAAAATCACATCCAAACATTGTTAAATTTGTTAACAAAATTCATGCATTGCCAAGCTATAAACGAGCATTAGAAAAAGGCTTGCCGTATCAGTTTTCTTAGCGTTTAAATATGCCTAAGAGATGAAGTCACCAAAAATAATTCAATGCTCTCATTTTAAAAGTAAATTAACTAACCTAATAATATTCAACTATTTTGGTAACTATATGAAATTTCCATTAACCATTTTTCTATGTAGCATGTTGCTTTCCAATTCAGTTAGCGCAAAGCAATCTAATCAAGCTCAGATTCTTGAGTCAATACACTCAATGTGGAAGGCTGTCGAGACTAACAATCTAAAATCTTACTTAAAACACATCCATCCTGACTATTCTGTTTTTGGAGAAGGCGATATTTATCTACACCAAGGAAAAGATAAAGAAGCAATTGATTATGGTGATTATTTGGGGCGGGTTCAAGGTGTTAGGACTTTTATGCATCAGCCAGTAGTGACTGTCAACGGAGATACTGCATGGGTTACCTATTATTGGAATGATGCCGGATATGGCAGTGGAAAACGTTTTACATCAAGAGGTAAGCACGGCAACCGCATGAATGGTCAGATCAGTCATAATATTGGTGAAAGTACTTTCTCAGCATAATTAATATCCAGAGCTGCCTTATAGCGTTTACCTTTC
>NVTT01000031.1 GCA_002401655.1 Gammaproteobacteria bacterium
TTATTAAATAACATTTTGGAGCAAAGCCTTGGCTAATATCAAATCCGCAAAAAAGCGAGCTCGTCAGGCTGAAGGCCGTAGACAGCACAACGCAAGTCGCCGTTCAATGATGCGTACGTTCATCAAAAGAACTGTCGCAGCAATCGCATCAGGTAACAAAGAATCAGCAACTGCAGCCTATGCAGCGGTTGTTCCTATTTTAGATGTTGCTTGTCAAAAAGGCCTTATTCATATGAATAAAGCTGCTCGATATAAGAGCCGTTTGAACGAACAAGTTAAGGCTATGGCGTAATATTTAAACATTGTTTAAAATGCCCATAACCAAAAAAACCCGCTTAGCGGGTTTTTTAATGTCTGTCATTTAGACTCAAAGACTATTTCAAGGGGTCGGGCACGAACTATCTTCAGCTTCYKYTTCAATTTTATCWAGAATATCAAAACAYAACTGCTTAGTWCCRGTWCCATCTAAACCAGAAATCACRTARTGCTTYCCTTGCCAATCAAGYGCATYTAATATTYTCTGTTTTTTMTCAATTAAGGTTTYTTCATCGATTAAATCACACTTATTAAAKACCAACCAAACTTCTTTACTAGATAGCGCCTGTTCATTTTTATCCAGATGCTTTTGATGTTCATCTGAATATTTTTTTAACTCATGAGTAATTGTTTTAATATTTTCCAATGGATCGGACAGATCAAATGGTTCTAAATCAACCAAATGTAAAAGCAATCGGGTTCTTGATAAGTGTTTTAAGAAACGGACACCTAAACCGGCACCTTCAGCTGCACCTTCAATAACTCCTGGAATATCAGCTATTACAAAACTTTTATACGGTACCGGCGCTACAACCCCTAAATTCGGAATTAGTGTGGTAAATGGATAATCCGCCACTTTCGGCTTAGCAGAAGAAACACTGCGAATAAATGTCGACTTGCCTGCATTAGGAAGCCCCAATAGACCCACATCCGCCAATACATTCAGTTCTAGTTTAAGTTCTCTAAAATCCCCGTCACTACCATGAGAGGTTTGTCTTGGTGCTCGGTTAACACTACTTTTAAATCGTGTGTTACCTAATCCATGAAATCCACCTTTAGCCACTAAAACCTTTTCACCATCTTCTTCTAAATCACCAATGACTTCATCGGTATCAATATTAATAATTTTGGTTCCAACCGGTACTTTTAGCTCTAAATCTTTACCACGGGCACCTGTACAGTTTCGTGTCTGACCTTTGGTACCATTTTCAGCTCCATAAAAGCGTACAAAGCGGAAATCGACGAGTGTATTAAGTTCAGCATCCGCAACCATGTAAACACAGCCACCATCACCACCATCACCGCCGTCTGGTCCACCTTTAGGTACATACTTTTCTCGACGAAAGCTACACATGCCACTACCGCCATTTCCGCCTTTAACTTTTATTTTAACTTCATCTACAAATTTCATGATTTTTCTGACTCAAATAAAAAAGCTCCGAGGATATCGGAGCTCTTTTAAAACTATTTAACTGTTACCAAGTCTATTCCAAACATTACAATAGACTCAAATTTTAAGTCATTTCTAGTGAACTAGAATGCTAACAGTTTTACGGTTTTGACGACCTTTAACTTCAAATTTCACTTCACCATCTGCTTTCGCAAATAATGTATGGTCACGCCCCATTCCAACGTTTGTTCCAGCATGGAAACGAGTTCCACGTTGACGAACTATAATGCTTCCCGCAGGAATTTTTTCGCCACCAAAACGCTTAACGCCTAAACGTTTACTTTCTGAATCGCGACCGTTACGAGTACTACCACCGGCTTTCTTATGTGCCATTGTATTTCTCCTACTTGCTTATGCTTGTAATTTTCACATCAGTAAACCATTGACGATGGCCCATTTGCTTGCGGCTATGCTTACGTCTTTGGAACTTAATGATTTTAATTTTCTTGCCACGACCTTGCTCGATAATTTCACCAGCAACTTTCGCTTTGTCTAAATAAGGTGCGCCTAACGCTAAATCGTCGCCTTCACCAACCATTAAAATCTTATCGAAATCAATCGTTGAACCTTTTTCTAGGTCAATTTTTTCTAGGCGAACAACTTGGCCTTCTTTTACTCGGTGCTGTTTACCACCACTTTGAATCACCGCGTACATAGCGACACTCTCCGTCTTGATCWTCACAGTAAATGACTGCTCGATCTTATTGTTAATTGCTCGAAACTCCCGATTATAACGACTCGCTTAGCAAGACATGTTTAACGGCAATCCCATAAATAAGGGCGCGCATTTTAAGACATTAGAGCCATAGTCGCAAGTATTAATACGATTATTCTTATCAAATATCCTTACATTTTTATTATTGACAGATTTTTAACATTATTTCGACATTCAAACCCGATATAAAGTAGTTTTTTCTTGACCAAATGACTTGTAAAACATAGCATTCTGCTTATCATAATAAAAAATACAACACATGAAAGGGAACCTTTTTTGCCTGATATTAAATCCAGCCTAAAACCAGACATAAAGCGCATCACTAAATTAGTCGAAGAAGATTTTTTAGCCACTAATCAGGTCATTGTTTCTCAACTAAAATCCGATGTAGCTTTAGTCAATCAATTAGGTCATTACATTGTGGCAGCTGGAGGTAAACGCCTACGCCCATTGCTAGTTTTGATGGTTGCTAATGCATTGGGATACCAAGGTAATAAACAGCACCAAGCAGCCGCAATCGTAGAATTCATTCATACAGCTACACTTTTACACGATGATGTAGTCGATGAAAGTGATAGAAGAAGAGGCAGAGAAACGGCAAATTCCCTTTTTGGCAACGCCGCCAGCGTGTTAGTGGGAGATTTCTTATATTCTCGATCATTTCAAATGATGGTCACTATTGAAAAAATGGAAGTAATGACACTTCTAGCAACAACCACTAATCAAATAGCAGAAGGCGAAGTATTACAATTAATGAATTGTAATGATCCTAACGCATCAGAAGAAAGCTATTTCAAAGTCATTGAAAATAAAACCGCCATTTTATTTGCTGCAGCCTGTGAATTAGGCGCCATAATTTCAGACAATCAACAACATAAAGAAAAACTTCATCAATATGGCCTTCATTTGGGACTTGCATTTCAGTTAATGGATGATGCCTTAGATTACACGGCGGACAGTGACGAATTGGGTAAAAATGTTGGTGATGACCTTGCCGAAGGAAAACCAACCCTGCCTTTAATTCACGCGATGGAAAATTCTACAGGTGATGATAAAAAACTAATTGAGCAATGCATTGAAAATGGCGGCATTGATCATTTGGAAGAAATTCAGGCGATTATTAAGAAAACTAAATCAATTGAGTACACCTTAGAAAAAGCCGATAGAGAAGTGGCGATTGCAAAAGATTGTTTATGTGACTTGCCTGTTAACGTGTTTTCTAAGGCACTATTTGAACTTGCAGAGTTTTCTGTATTGAGAAATAGCTGAGAAATAGTGTAATGCATAGACATCATAAAATGATGCCTATGCATATCTTCTTTAGTCAAGATCAGTTAATAGACAAACAGAATTTGACTCATTTACTTACAGACTCGATTCTGCGCTAGTATTTAATTTCCTTAATTTTTCACGCTGTTGTTTTTTCATTTCACGGCGAGCGATTAAATGCGTTTCTGCATCACCGCCAACATGTTGCTCTCCTCTAGCTTTAGCTAGCCGAATTTGTTTTTCTCGTTCTTGATAACGGGCTTTTTGCTCTGTTGTGGTTTTATCAAAACAATGTGGACAACTCACTCCTTGTACATAATGCTCACTTTGTTGCTCTTCGTCAGTAATAGGCATTCGACAAGCATTACATTGTGCGTAACTTCCAGGGTTTAAATCATGGTCAACGGTGACTCGATCGTCAAATACAAAACACTCACCTTTCCATGTGGTTTCTTCTTTGGGGATATCTTCTAAATACTTTAAAATACCGCCTTTCAGATGATAAACCTCTTCATAACCTTGTTCTTTCATATATGCCGTCGATTTTTCACAACGAATCCCGCCGGTACAAAACATAGCGACTTTTTTATGTTTTTCTGGCGACATGTTATTTTTAACGTAATCGGGAAAATCTCTAAAAGACACCGTATTCGGATTAACCGCATTTTCAAATGTGCCGACCGCATATTCGTAATCATTTCTGGTGTCGACTAACAACACTTCTGGATCGGTAATCAAAGCATTCCAATCTTTTGGCTCAACATAAGTTCCTACTACTTTTCGAGGATCAATTCCTTCAACGCCCATTGTCACAATCTCTTTCTTGAGTTTAACTTTGGTGCGTTTGAATGGTTTTTCGTCAGTTAATGATTCTTTAACAACGATAGAATCTAATCCTGGCTGACTTTCTAGCCAAGCGAGTAGTTGATCAATTGAACCGCGAGAGCCTGCAACGGTTCCATTGATGCCTTCTTGAGCCAGCAATAAAGTACCGCAGACTTCATGATATTTCATAAATTCGAGCAATGGCTTTTGAATAGATTGGTAGTTTTCGAGCGCTACAAATTTGTAGAGCGCACAAACGACATAAGACGTCTGATTAGACATAGTAGATTTCCTCAGCTATCCAGAACGTAAATCTGGTGCTTTATTATTTATTAGATGACCCAATGTTGGTCACAAATTGAACAAATGCATTATAGGTATTTCTTTGATGAGCGCAAGTATTTATCAAGTGATACATCGCTAATTTTTATTGCCACAACTTTCTGTCCGAGTATTGTTCAACTTAAGTCACCTCATTTCTACGTCTCATTTAACCTACTTATATTAAACCTAACTTCTTGTTGATATAGATCAATTTGTCAAAATACCTCCCTACTACCCTAGCATCGAAATAAAAAAGAAATCTGCTGATTCACCTATCTCTTGCACTGATGACTCAGTTAAAGGAATAAATTATGGCTACATATAAAACAAAACAGAATACCGTTCTCGCGATGAACACCATCGCATTCGCGTTTAAYTTTGCARTTTGGACCATGTTTTCMATCATTGGTCTTAARATAAAACAAGARCTTGGTCTCAGYGATACKCARTTYGGWGTRCTYGTTGCTACYCCTATTTTAACAGGCTCWYTSACTCGTYTRCCSTTAGGKATTTTAACTGACTACTACGGYGGWAGAATCGTYTATTTTATTCAAATGATYTTAGTMGCWATCGCGACYTAYAGYCTYGCWTTTGCKACYGAATATTGGCAATACCTTGTCGCTGGTTTATTTGTYGGTTTAGCCGGYGGWTCATTTGCGATTGGAATTGCRTTTACCTCMGCATGGTTTGAAAAAGAAAAACAAGGTACKGCAATGGGTATMTTYGGAGCMGGTAATGCMGGTGCKGCAATAACYAACTTAGTTGCGCCMATGATTGTTGTKGCCGTTGGCTGGCGWATGGTTCCMACWTAYTATTCAATTGCGATGGTTGTYATCGCSATACTCTTTTGGTTTTTGACTTTTGATGACCCTCATCAGCAAGAGCGCAAAGAAAAAGGCACTCATAAGACACTTGCTGAACAACTTGCTCCACTAAAAGAATTGAGAGTTTGGCGTTTTGGCCTTTATTACTACTTTGTATTTGGTGGATTTGTCGCACTCGCACTTTGGTTACCACGATATTACATGGGCGAATACAACTTAGATTTAAAAACAGCATCGCTTATCACTATGGTTTTCACTCTTCCATCAGGTCTTATTCGAGCTTTTGGTGGCTATGCGTCTGACAAAGTGGGCGCGAGAACAGTTAACTGGTGGGTCTTTTGGATCTCTGCAACCTGTTTATTCTTTCTATCTTATCCAGAAACAAGTTTCATCATTAAAGGTGTTGAAGGCAACGTTGAATTTAACATAGGCCTTAACGTGTGGGTATTTACAGGCTTAATCTTCATCGTAGGTATATCTCAAGGTATCGGTAAAGCCAGCGTTTATAAGCTAATTTACGATTACTATCCGGACAATATGGGTTCTGTCGGCGGTATGGTTGGAGTCATCGGTGGTTTAGGTGGATTTACTTTACCTATTTTCTTCGGACTACTTTCCGATTATACCAACATTCGTTCTTCTAACTTTATGTTGATGTTTGGATTGGTTGCCATTTGTATGTTTTGGATGAACTACTCAATCATTCATATGAAGAAAGAAAGCGAGATTTTGTAATAACACTTTACAGACCTTTTCTTGAAGTTTTAGAAAAGGTCTATTTTTATTTTCAAACAATTAATATTTTTACCAATCACGAGGAGTTATTAACTCATGTCTGATCTACAAAAATGGGATGTTGAAGACACCCAATTCTGGGAATCTGAAGGAAAGAAGATAGCAAACCGCAATCTTTGGATATCAATTCCAAGTTTACTTACAGGTTTCGCAGTATGGTTATACTGGGGAATTATCACTATCCAGATGTTAAATTTAGGTTTCCCTTTTGCTAAGAGTGAACTTTTCACTCTAATGGCAGTAGCCGGTTTAACCGGAGCAACATTACGAATACCCAGTAGTTTCTTTATCCGTTTAGCGGGTGGAAGAAATACCATCGTATTTACTACCGCTTTATTAATGATCCCTGCAATTGGAGCCGGAATCGCTTTACAAGATAAGAATACACCGCTTTGGGTTTTCCAAGTTCTCGCACTATTATCTGGTTTTGGTGGAGGCAACTTTGCTTCATCAATGTCTAACATCAGTTTCTTTTTTCCTAAAAAGCAGCAGGGTCTTGCTTTAGGATTAAACGCTGGATTAGGTAACTTTGGAGTCACTACAATGCAAATTCTAGTGCCACTATTTATGACCTTTGGCATCTTCGGCGGTGAGCCAATGGAATTAGTCAGTACATCGGGTACATTGATTGGAAAAATTCCCGCAGGTAGTGATGCTTGGATCCATAATGCAGGTTATCTTTGGTTATTATTTTTAGTTCCTCTTGCCTTTGTGGGTTGGTGGGGAATGAACAATATCAAAGCACCTCATGTCACTCCCAAATTACCTAACCCTATCAGTTCGTTTTCAATCATTTCAGGCATGTTACTAATCGGTTTTTTGACTGCAATATTTGGATTATGGTTAATGCTTCCTGAAAAAGTAGGAGGTTCTGGTTTTGGTATTAGTAAATGGATTGTTCTACCAATTGTAATTGCTTTAACGGTTTACTTATTAAAATTAATTCCTGGGCAAGTGAAAGAAAACCTCTCCCACCAATACAAAATTTTTGATAACAAACACACTTGGGTAATGAGTATTATTTACACAATGACGTTTGGCTCTTTCATCGGTTTCGCTGCAGGATTTGGTTTGTCAATTAAAGTGATATTTGGTTATCAGCATGTCATGATTGATGGAGTAATGAATCACGACCTAGCTAACGCAAATGGTCCAAGCGCACTTATGTATGCTTGGATGGGGCCTTTTATTGGCGCATTAATTCGTCCCGTTGGTGGCTGGATATCAGATAAAGTGGGTGGAGCGTTAGTCACTCAAATCTGTGCGGTAGTCATGGTAGGAAGTGCATTAGGTGTAGCTCATTACATGCAATTAGCCTATTCATCAGCTACGCCTGAAGAATTTTTCGTACCATTCTTAATACTCTTTTTGATTCTTTTTGGCGCTACTGGCATCGGCAACGGTTCAACTTTTAGAACTATTTCAATGGTGTTTAATAAAGAGCAAGCTGGTCCAGTATTAGGTTGGACTTCTGCAGTCGCAGCTTACGGCGCATTCATTATTCCAAAAGTATTAGGTGAACAAATTAAATTGACCACGCCAGAAAATGCGCTTTACGGCTTCGCTATTTTCTACTGTGTTTGYATCGTRRTYAACTGGTGGTTCTACCTAAGAAAAGGCGCAGAATTCCATAATCCATAAGAACAACAAAAAGATTAAAAGATATTCACCACAGAGGTCACAGAGAACAAATAATGTTTTCACTCTGTGTCCTCTGTGTCCTCTGTGTCCTCTGTGGTAAAAATATCTTGAATTTAGTTTTAGTTTTAGTTTTAGTTTTAGAAAAATTTATCTCAATCAATGGAGAATAATATGAGTCAATTTTTGGATCGCTTACAGTTTTTTAAAAAAAAGACAGGCGAATTCTCAGACGGTCATGGTGAAACAACCAATGAGAGCCGAGAATGGGAAAATAGTTATCGTCAGCGTTGGCAGCATGACAAAGTGGTTCGTTCCACTCATGGTGTAAATTGCACAGGYTCTTGCTCTTGGAAAATTTATGTTAAAAATGGCTTGGTAACTTGGGAAACRCAACAAACAGATTACCCWMGAACKCGTCCTGAYTTACCTAACCACGAACCCCGYGGTTGCCCTCGTGGAGCGAGCTATTCTTGGTATTTATATAGTGCWAATCGTCTCAAATATCCAAAAATYAGAAAGTCWCTAATGAAACTCTGGCGCGAAGCTAGAGAAACGATGGAACCCGTTGAAGCTTGGGGCTCYATCGTTGAAAACAAAGAAAAATCACAATCCTATAAAGCRAAACGTGGTCTYGGTGGTTTTATTCGATCATCTTGGAATKAAACGAACGAAATGATTGCKGCYGCCAATGTTTACACKGCAAAAACATACGGTCCTGATAGGATAATAGGCTTCTCYCCTATWCCTGCKATGTCGATGGTTTCTTACGCMGCWGGTTCACGCTACTTATCGTTAATAGGWGGYGTATGTTTAAGTTTTTAYGATTGGTATTGTGATTTGCCWCCCGCCTCACCAATGACTTGGGGMGAGCAAACTGAYGTGCCAGAATCAGCYGATTGGTATAATTCRAAYTATATYATTGCATGGGGATCAAATGTTCCTCAAACYCGAACACCGGATGCACATTTTTTTACCGAAGTAAGATACAAAGGCGCTAAAACAGTTTCSATCACTCCAGATTATGCAGAAGTYTCYAAACTWACTGACGARTGGTTAAATCCAAAACARGGAACTGATGCYGCTTTAGGCATGGCGTTTGGYCACGTTATTYTACGTGARTTTCATTTAGATAATCCAAGYGAATACTTCACCAATTATGTTCGTCAATACACMGATTTTCCWATGTTAGTGGTGATGGAAGAACATGAAGAAGGTTCKYTGAAATCGACTCGTTTCTTAAGAGCRTCTGATTTAGCMGGTGAYTTAGGTCAAGAAAATAATCCAGAATGGAAAACCATTGCGATTGATGAAAATWCCTCTTCWATGGTTTCMCCACAAGGYTCWATTGGYTATCGTTGGGGYGAAAAAGGTAAATGGAATATTGAAGAACGTGAAGGAAAAGAAGGMAAAGAAACTAAMTTACAATTRTCRCTRATYGGYGMMRAWRWYKMTRCYRKTRCCTTTCCTCATTTTGCCTCTGACAAATCAAACACCCATTGGAATGCCTGCGACTTAAGTGAAGATATTTTAATCCGTAACGTTCCTACTAAAACAATCAAAGGCGCAGATGGTAAAACATTTATCGTCTCAACCGTTTATGATTTGATGATGGCTAACTATGGCTTAGATCGTGGTCTTGGCGGTGAACATGTTGCATCAAGTTTTGATCAAGATATTCCTGGAACGCCAGCTTGGCAAGAAAAAATTACAGGGCTTGCTCCAGATAAAGTCATTCGTATTGCCAGAGAATTTGCCGATACCGCACATAAGACAAAAGGTAAATCAATGATCATCGTCGGTGCGGCAATGAACCATTGGTATCATATGGATATGAACTACCGAGGCCTAATCAACATGCTAATGATGTGTGGTTGTATTGGTCAATCAGGTGGTGGTTGGGCACATTATGTAGGACAAGAAAAACTTCGCCCTCAAACAGGATGGCTACCATTAGCATTTGGTTTGGATTGGTCTCGTCCACCTCGCCAAATGAATGGTACTTCATTTTTCTATAACCATTCTTCGCAGTGGCGACATGAAAAAGTGAGTATTCATGAAGTGCTTTCGCCATTGGCTGACAAAAATGAATTCCCAGAGCATATGCTTGATTACAATATCAAAGCAGAAAGAATGGGATGGTTACCCTCTGCGCCACAATTAAATTGTAATCCTTTGCAAGTGACGAGAGATGCAGAAGCCGCGGGCATGGATGCTAAAGATTATTTAGTGCAAGAACTGAAAAGTGGCGGTATTAAGTTTGCTTCTGAAGCACCGGATTCTCCCGAAAATTTCCCACGCAATATGTTTATCTGGCGTTCTAATTTATTAGGCTCATCCGGAAAAGGGCATGAGTATATGCTCAAATATCTATTAGGCGCTGAGAAACACGGTGTAATGAATGATGATGTTGGCATGGTCGATGGCATTAAACCAGAGGAAGCTGAATGGGTCGACGAAGGCGCAAAAGGTAAACTTGATTTAGTCGTTACTTTAGATTTTCGTATGTCATCCACCTGTATGTATTCTGATATTATTTTACCGACGGCATGTTGGTACGAAAAAGATGATTTGAATACCTCGGATATGCATCCGTTTATCCACCCACTTTCTACTGCGGTTGATCCTGCATGGGAAGCAAAATCAGATTGGGATATCTATAAGGGCATTGCTGAAAAATTCTCTGAAGTTGCGGTTGGTCATTTAGGTAAAGAAAAAGACATTGTGACCGTTCCTATGCTTCATGACACACCAGGCGAATTATCACAGCCTTTTGATGTTAAAGATTGGAAAAAGGGAGAGTGTGAGTTAATTCCTGGATTGACTGCACCTAATATGGTGGTGGTTGAAAGAGATTACCCCAATACTTACAAGAAATTCACCTCGCTTGGTCCATTACTCGAAAAATTGGGTAATGGCGGCAAAGGCATTAATTGGAACACCGATGCAGAAGTTAAACTACTCGGTGAACTCAATCATACCAATACCGATGAAGGTATTAGCGAAGGTCGCCCTATTATTGAAACCGCGATTGATGCTTGTGAAGTTATTTTAACCTTGGCACCAGAAACCAACGGAGCAGTTGCGGTGAAAGCTTGGGAAGCCATCGGTGAATTTACTGGACTTGATCATACTCATTTAGCGAAACCTAAACAGGATGAAAAAATTCGATTYCGTGATGTTCAAGCTCAACCACGAAAAATTATTTCATCCCCCACTTGGTCAGGTCTTGAAGATGAGCATGTCAGTTATACYGCKGGYTATACCAAYGTWCATGARTWMATTCCATGGAGAACNATTNACKGGTCGTCAACAGTTCTATCAAGATCATAAATGGATGCARGCYTTTGGKGARCARTTYGTTTCMTAYCGYCCWCCRATTAAYACCAAAACWRTTGARRYRATRAARGGTWSMAAAAAGAATGGTAAYAARGAAATTYTATTRAATTGGATCACTCCYCATCAAAARTGGGGWATTCATAGYACYTAYTCWGACAACTTGYTAATGCTMACKTTRTCACGCGGTGGYCCWATTATTTGGCTGAGCGAAAAGGATGCTAARGAAGCGGAYATTGARGATAACGATTGGGTWGAAGTGTTTAACRYAAATGGMGCYGTGACCTGTCGTGCTGTYGTGTCRCAAMGAGTYATGCAGGGCATGGTRATGATGTATCACGCACAAGAAAGAATTGTGAATGTACCGGGYAGTGAAATGACKGGCACACGAGGTGGTCAYCACAACTCKGTYACYAGAGTMGTGATGAAACCCACTCAYATGATTGGTGGATATGCACAACAGTCTTGGGGMTTTAAYTATTAYGGAACCGTTGGTTGTAATCGTGATGAAATGGTGGTGRTTAGAAAAATGTCTAAAATTGACTGGTTAGATRATGACGCWGGCAATAAAGAACATGATGGCCTCCCTCACCCAYTKGCAACTRAYCCGTTCGCAAAATCGCCTAACCAAGCATAAGGAGAAGATCCATGAAAATAAGATCGCAAATAGGCATGGTACTMAATCTCGATAAATGTATCGGTTGTCACACTTGTTCCATCACCTGTAAAAATGTTTGGACATCCCGTGAAGGAATGGAATATGCGTGGTTCAATAATGTTGAAACTAAACCAGGTATTGGATATCCCAAAGAATGGGAAAATCAAGATAAATGGAATGGYGGTTGGGTAAGAAAATCAAGCGGTGACATCCAACCTAAAATTGGTGGTAAATTTAGAGTATTAGCGAATATTTTTGCTAATCCCGATTTACCTGAAATTGACGACTATTACGAACCTTTTGATTTTGATTATCAACATTTACATACGTCTCCAGAAGTAAAACATCAACCAACGGCACGTCCTCGATCATTGATCACCGGCAAGCGTATGCAAAAAATCGAATGGGGTCCAAACTGGGAAGATATTCTTGGAACGGAATTTGAGAAGCGAAGTAAAGACAAAAATTTCGACAACATGCAACATGAAATGTATGGCGAGTTTGAAA
The DNA here is from genome assembly GCA_002401655.1 of Gammaproteobacteria bacterium. Classification (GTDB taxonomy): domain Bacteria; phylum Pseudomonadota; class Gammaproteobacteria; order Enterobacterales; family Kangiellaceae. The sequence continues at coordinate 12,378 of NVTT01000031.1, forward strand.
ATACTTTTATGATGTATTTACCTCGCTTATGTGAGCACTGTTTAAATCCAACCTGTGTCGCAGCCTGTCCTTCTGGAGCCATTTATAAGCGTGAAGAAGACGGTATTGTATTGATCGATCAAGATAAATGTCGTGGCTGGCGAATGTGTATAAGTGGTTGTCCTTATAAGAAAATTTATTTCAATTGGAAGTCAGGAAAATCTGAAAAATGTATTTTCTGCTATCCAAGAATTGAAGCTGGGATGCCTACTATCTGCGCRGAAACATGYGTTGGWCGAATTCGTTATCTAGGKGTKATTTTATATGATGCCGATAGAATTAARGAAGTCGCTTCMACTGAATCAGAAACTGATYTATATGAAAAACARCTRGAAATATTYCTTGATCCAAACGATCCTAAAGTGATTGAACAAGCRCGTAAAGATGGTRTTRCTGATTCYRTTTTAGAAGCSGCWAAGAAATCRCCTGTTTATAAATTRGCMATTGATTGGAARCTCGCYTYACCACTTCATCCTGAATACAGAACATTACCGATGGTATGGTACGTRCCTACGTTAAGTCCYATCCAAAATGCMGTTGAAGCCGGWACCTTAGGAATGGCTGGCGTATTACCWGATGTTCGTTCDYTGCGAATTCCAATGAAGTATTTAGCTAACCTTTTAACGGCTGGTGATGAAGAGCCTGTTATTCGAGCGTTAGAACGATTGCTTGCYATGCGAGCTTATAAACGAGCAGAACATGTKGAGGGCGTAGAAGATCTTGAAGTATTACGCCAAGCCGGTTTAAGCAAAAAACAAGCGGACGAAATGTATCGTTATTTAGCCATTGCWAATTACGAAGATCGATTCGTTATTCCAACAGGYCACAGAGAAATGAACGTTCCTGAAGCTTATGGCGAAAAAAGCGGTTGCGGRTTCACMTTTGGTAACGGATGTAGTACCGGTAATAACGATATGAATATGTTTGGTGCTAAGAAAGTSAAYAARCGMGAYGTGATTAAAATCACTAACGTTGGAGGTTAACAATGATTATTCTAAAAGTACTATCTCGAYTGTTAGACTACCCGACTCAAGAACTTTTTAATGCYTGTGATGAGCTAGTCCAAGTGGTTMAGTCCGCAAAGRTTAGTGATGMAAATAAAAAATCGTTAATTGAATTTATTGAATCATTAAGCAAAAAAGATTTGTACGATGCTCAAGAAAGATACGACCTTTTATTTGATAGAGGCCGTTCTCTCTCTTTACTTTTGTTTGAACATGTTCACGGCGAATCCCGTGATAGAGGTCAAGCAATGGTTGATTTAATAAACGTCTATCGATCAAAGAATTTTGAAGTGGCATCATCTCAGCTACCTGATTACATTCCTTTATACTTAGAATTTTTAAGCGAACAAGAWSTCGATTATGCCGAAGAATGGTTGGGTGATATTTGTCACCTTATGGCAATGCTTTCGGAACGAYTGATTGAAAGAGAGTGTGRCTAYTCTGTTCTTTTCGATTCAYTAATTGAACTCTCTGGTATTGCRGTRARYCGTAAAGAMRTTGCRGCYGMRGTTAARAAAGAAGAACGCGACGATACCATTGAAGCTATTGATAGAGAATGGGAAGACAAAGAGATTAAGTTCGACGATCCAGTGCAGGCTGGCGAACAATGTCCTAGCGCAAGTTCTGGAGTTCAAAAATCCGTTAATTCACTTAACCCAAACGATATCCAGAATGTTCCGATTAACTGGCACGATCCCGACTTTATGAAACCAAGTCACGCTGCCCAAGTTTCAGGATTATAAGGAGAAGAACTATGTTAGATACACTTATGTCAGACACATTTTTATCAAACCTTAACAATACGTTGTTCGGAGTTTATCCGTATGTTGCAATAATGGTGATGCTAGTAGGGAGTTGGATCCGGTTTGATCGCGAACCTTACACTTGGAAAGCCGATTCAAGCCAAATGTTAAGCAACAAAGGGTTTCGTGTGGCGAGTAATCTTTTTCATGTTGGTGTCATCTTTATTTTGATGGGGCACTTTGTTGGATTGTTAACACCTGAATGGTTATATCACCATGTAATTTCTAGCGCAGATAAACAAATGGTTGCGATGGTTAGTGGTGGATTCTTTGGTATTTTATGTTTGATTGGTTTGTTGATGCTAATAAAACGTCGGTTAACGGATCCTAGAGTAAGAGCTTCTTCCAAATTTTCAGATATTTTTATTCTGTTAATGTTGTTGGTGCAATTAGTTCTCGGCTTAATCACTATCGTTATCTCAATGGATCACTTAGATGGTTCGGTGATGATTATGTTAGGTAATTGGGCACAAAATATTGTGACATTCCAATCAGCCGCAGCAGCGGCAGCAATTGAACCAGTACATGTTATTTATAAACTTCATGTATTTGTTGGACTCAGTATGATTTTTGTTTTCCCGTTTACTCGATTGGTTCATATTATTAGTGTTCCTGTTTGGTACTTTGGTAGACGTTATCAGGTGGTAAGGGAACGGTAAATTTTTAGATTATTTTTACCCTCTCCCCGCCCCTCTCCGGCCCCCCATTCAAACTCCCTCTCCCTTGACGGGAGAGGGCTGGGGAGAGGGTGAGCAACCTTACARTTAAATAAAATTAGAGAATAAAATTATGTCATGTAGCAAACATAGCCAAAATCAGGCAGAACAACAATCACCGCCGTCAGCACCACTTCCTGTCATTAGCGTTGATGGATTTATTATTGAAGAGAAAGCTCTCGCATCGGAATTGCAATACCATCAAAACAAAAACTTTGATGTAGTCGTTCAAGAAGCAGGACAGTCATTAGTGATTAGACAATTATTCACAAACCATGCGAAAAATAATGGCATTAAGGTCACCAAAGCAAATGAAGAAGAAGTTTTACAACAGATAATTTCGGACAATGTTACTTATAGCGATCCAACTAACGAAGATTGTGCTCGTTACTTTGAGAATAACCAAGCTAAGTTTGCGACTCTTCCTTTGATGGAAGTGGATCATATTTTACTCGCTGCCGCTAAAGATGATTTTCCCGGCAGAGAAGTCGCTAAAAATAATGCTAAGGATATTATTACAAAACTAAAAAATGATCCGATGTTATTTCCGGCATTAGCGAATGAGTATTCTGCTTGTCCATCTAAAAAAATGGGTGGTTCACTTGGACAACTGAGCAAAGGGCAAACCGTCCCGGAGTTTGAAAGACAACTTATGCCATTGGGACAAGGGCTATCAGATAAACCGATTGAATCTCGTTACGGCTACCATGTTGTCAACATCACTAGAAAGATTGATGGCAAACCACTGGAGTATTCTATGGTCGAAGATAAAGTCAGAGGCTATTTGATCCATAGAGCATCGCACTTGGCGATTCAAGCATTTATTCAGTCACTTATTGAAAAAGCAGAAATAACCGGTATTACTATGAAGTTTCGAGAGGAAAACATTCATATTTAGCTTTTTGGGGGAGGTGTCAAAATACGGATTAAATACAATTTACTACTTTGCTTATCTTGATAATATTGGTAAAGTTTAGTTATCAATCTAATTGACTCCGACCTCTTGCGAAAATTCCAGTATGAATGACAACAAAGCTAAATATACAAAAAATTACATGGTAACATTCCGAGAGGCCTTGGATTTTGTCGCCAATAATACGGACGTTTTGGATTCAGAAAAGCAATCCTATGAAGAATGCTTTGGCCGTGTTCTAGCTTCCAATATACTAGCTCCCTACTCTATTCCTTCATTTAACAACTCTGCAATGGATGGTTATGCGGTTCGCTACTCTGATCTTGCTAATGCAACTGAATCATCACCGATTAAATTAAAAGTTGAAAGTATTTCTGCTGCGGGGGATTTAATTACGGATCAGCAAAACACAAATCACGTATTAGAAAAAACAGCCTGTAAAATTATGACAGGTGCGGCTGTACCCCATGGTTATGATGCAATAATACCTGTAGAAAACACTCAATTAGAACAAGAGCATGTCGCTTGCTTTTCAAGTCCAAACAAGGGCGCTCATATTCGAACCATTGGACAAGATTTTGAACAAGGTTCTCTAATTGCAAAACAGTCTGAAATAATCAATGAAAATCATATTATGGCATTTGCTGCGTTAGGGATAGCCGAAGTAGAGGTCGTTAAGAAACCTAGCATCGCCTTATTCTCAACAGGAAAAGAATTAGTTGATGATGTTAATGTTGTATTAAAACCTGGACAAATTAGGAACTCCAACAAACCCTACTTATTAACTTATCTAAAAAACAAACCCGTCAATGTATTTAACGCAGGAACAAACTTAGACCAAGTTAAAGAATTTGAAAAATCATTAACTGCACAACTTGAGTCGAATACAAATATTATTATTTCTACCGGTGCAGTATCAATGGGCGATTTTGATTTCATTCCATCAACGATTAAAAAACTGGGCGGTGAAATAATATTCCACAAAACAAAGATAAGACCTGGCAAACCCATTTTATTTGCAAAATTTCCTAACGGAACACTTTATTTTGGTTTACCGGGCAATCCCATTTCAGCCAATATTGGATTGAGGTTTTTCGTGATGCATTGTTTGAGAAAGATGCTAAACCAAAAATCAGAAAAACCACTAAAAGCAAAAATAAATCATACTCATACAAAGAAGCATTCTTTTGTTGGTATTCAAAAGGCAAATGCGTACATTGATGAATTAGGAAGCCAAAGAATTGATATTTTAGACGGTCAAGAGTCCTTTAAAATCCAACCATTACTTAGTGCAAATGGCTGGGCTGTTCTATATGAAGATGAACACTCATGGGATCAAAATGAGCTAGTTAGTTTTTATCCATCATAACGCAAATGAATAAATAAAGAAGATCGCTATGTACATTCGAATTCAAAATAACAGTATTCGATTTAGAGTTTCTGAGCAGGAAGCTCGCTCTTTAATTGATTGTGTTGAACTTAAAGATTCTTTTAGAGTTCCTAATCAGCAACAACTGGATTATTCGATCTCAACCGCTGAAAATGATTCATTTGATTTTAAAACATCTAACCATTTAAAATTACAAGTCAGTCTCGATAAGTTAAAATCTGAATTATCTACACGTCCTAGTAAAAAAGGAATTCAGCTTGATCAATCGTTTACACAGGGTGTTGAAGTTTTTTTGGAAATTGATATTAAGCGAAAAAAATAATTTTTACTTAGTTCTCCGTTATTCATTTTCTAATACTGCCTCGATCGCATCAGCATCCTTTTCACTTACACCCGACAGTTCCGCAAAAAACATCCATCGTCGCGTAGCCTCAATAACTTGCTCTGCAATTTCCATCGTTTTTATTTTTCTCACACCAAAAATATTACGCGAACCATCAATCGAAATAGGTGTTGGTGGGAAAGGTGAATATTCGTAACCAGCGGCATGATATTCTCCTCTAGTTAACGAAGGAACTAAATCATAAGCGGGTGATAACTGATATCCTTCGCCATTATTTATCAAACTAAAATTTCTTTCATGATCGTCAGTATTATTGATCGCTCGATTAAATAACATTTGCCTAAATAGCTGCTCTACATCTTGCTCAATATTGTTAGAATATTTTTTCAATACGGCGTGTACATTGTTATATCGAAACATCATTCCATAATCAGCAAAATTTTCAGGTGATTTTAGCAACGAATTAATCGATACTAAATGGCTTCTACTGTTACCAACCAGATCAAAACGTTCAAGAAGTAGAATGTTTCGTTGATCATAACCTGAGTCAACAAAACCACCAAAAATATTAATGCCTGCTGCCTTTGCCATTTTCAGACAAGCTAGTTCGACTCGAGCATTATCGAACGCATCAGTTGATTTATTAAATTTAGCAATAAATCCGTTACCCTTTTTATGAACAAGACTTTTGGGTCTAGCGCCGCCTACGGCTCCAGAACCTACACTCCATAAATGAATGAGTTTAGCTATTTCCAGATCGATGTTCGCTCCGGGATCTATAACTAACTGTGCGGCAATCTCAGCATCATAAAGTTCAGATATTTTAAGTCCTAGAGCGAAACTTGGTTTCACCCCGACTTCATCAATAGACAAAGCGCCAATATTGCTCTTACTGACTAAAGATAAAATATCAATGATGCTATGAGCATTGAAATCAAGTTTTTTACTAACAGTTGCAGCTCTTGTGAGTACGCATTTNCCCCCAATCATCGGGCAAATAGTCGTCCAGAAATCCCGGCAAGTTTTTATTGCTCACATTATATTGATAGGCTTTTGAGTTCAGCGGCAAAGCAATTGGATCGATAGAGAAGCACTTTGGGTGAGATAAATATTTATAAGAATATCTAAAACCGATCCCGTCAATATTGCCATTGAGTTCACGAATAACTAAATCACCACAATTGATTATCCCTAAGGACGGTGAATTAATAGTAACTGTATATTTTTGAACTCTTCTAGTCATTAAACCAATCTTCTCGTTTTCTGAAAAGATCCTCAAATTCAGAAGTACTACCGAGAACTTCGGCAGCTAGATAGTAGTAATTAAGAGCAACCGTGAGATCTCCCTTTTCCATTTTCTTATAGGTAGACAATCCTATTTCACAGCGGACTGAAAAAGCAGCAATAGTGTCGTCTGGATACGTATTTTTCCGTGATTTTTTGAGATTAACTCCAAGATATTTTAAAACAGTAGTCATTATAATAACCAATATAGCTATATGTTACCGATATGGTTATTATAATGACTATTTAAAATAGATCAACTATTCTTGGTACCGTTGTTAGGAGTAAATTTCCTATTAGGTCTGTTTAGCAAATGGCGAATATTATAATATCGATTCTGTTATCAAACGATATGGTCTTATCAAGCATATTGCATCAATGGAGTGGAATTCGACTTAAGAAGAATACGCCCTTTAATACTTTAATTAAAACTGATTCAACATCGCTGGATCATAAGCATTCGTTGACAAGCACAATCCTAGCTTTCCCATACGTTGATCGAGAACACTAATTTTTCTATTTAAACTGTCCATCGTAATGGTGTTGTCATCTAGCACATAAAGTTGCTTAGAACCGCGATACATAAAATTCATAATTATCATAGCATCGTTATTATTGCTTTCAACAGCAGCTTCAATCTTGCGTAGTTTTCGAGTGATGCGATTGAACTGTTGTTTCAAATCCCAAACATATACCACTTCAAGCATAAATGAATGCTGACGAAATTTATTCAACACAACAAAAACAATGACGGCGGCAAAAGCGACACCGGCAATATTATAATAAAAATGTGAAACCTCTGGAGTACTAAACAGATGTATAAGCAGTGTTGAACTAGGAAGGGAAATAACCATAAGAGCCAAAGCCATGCCAATGAATACCATCCTAAGATGGCTACGATACCGCTTCTTGTCGATTTGCTTTAACTTCATATATTGCTCTTTAATTTTCTATTGTTTATCGATCATCTAGATCTTGTATAGTAGTCTCGATCCATACTGTTTGAACCATCTACTCAATTTCTCTTTAGTCTGGTTATTTGAAAAAACTCGCCCCTCTAAAATGGAATTTTCTCCACGGGCAATTCCTTCAAGAATTGTCATACGACTTTGCATCATTTCGCAATCATTCACATCTACAAGATAGGCTGATGGTTTACCGTGCTCTGTGATCAAGACAGGTTCTTTTGACTCATGTAAATCTGAGAGTATTTTAGTAGCTTGTCGCTTTAGTGTCGTTACTAGTTCTGTTTTCATAAAGTGACACTATTCTATCATTTTTTATTTAGTAAGCCTTTAGAAAATCGCTCAAATAAATCGAGTAGTATCAGTTCGCTGCTTCGGTTTTCATTTCTTGGTTAGGTAATTTAACATCAAAATTCCCCCACACTTCAAGACCTTGGTTCGATACATTTAACAGCATCGTTCCTTCTTTGTATTCAGTAGCTCTATAATTCTTAATCTCATCAATGCGACGGAGAATAGGATCGGTTTTTTCAATTAATACCATTGAGTTAGGTGTGCAATCCTTTAAAGAAGCATTAACAAATGACATTAAGTCTGCTCTTTTTAAAGAATCAGATTTAACTTCCGCGAAACCAACAACGTGCTCCAACCCTCGAATTCTACGATTTATATCGAAAGTATCGAGCCAAATTCCTATAGCCTTAATTTGTGCATCATCAAAATAGTTATTTATATCTTCTACGCAACTAGCCAAAATTGGAAAGCTGACATTGGATTTTACTGTCACTTCTTGCTCACAGCTTACTAAAAAGATAGAACACAGTATTATCGTGAGAAACTTCATTAATTACTTATCCTTAACTTTAAAGTATTTATATTGATTTTTAATCAATATAAATCTCTGTTGAGCTGAGTCTCGTTAACTCGCTGTTTAATACTTATAATGGTTTTTGTTTATCAAAGAACGGGCACTTTATGCGATAACTCTCTGTTCGGCAGGATGTCATATCGTTTTGCCTTTCCTAGCACCTTCAATCCATCAATAGCGAATCAACTAAGGTCTAAGATTGCCTGATTTTATAGGTTAACGCAAGCGAACCTCCACAGTTAATCCCCTACAGAACACTCAACTTAAATGCTTTAGCGCTCTACGCAAACGTTGAGTTAAATGCTTCGGTTGAGCTTTAGTCAATGATACAGTCTCACAATATTGAAAATGAGCAAATAATGTTATGGCTTCTACAAATGACTCAATGATTTCGTCTTCACTAAAATTATGCTGTTCAAAATCATCGCATTCAAAATAAAGCGCTTTAATTTCAAAATGACTGCTTTTCCGGTGAGCTTTCGCATCCATCCTTCCTATAAATTCGCCACGATAAAGTAACGGTAGACTAAAGTATCCATACTGACGTTTAGCTTCTGGTACATAACATTCTATTTGGTAATCGTATTGAAATATTGATTTGAGTCGGTCGCGCTGAATCACACTATTATCGAATGGCGAAAGAATCAACATGCGGTTACTCAACCGAGGCAGGCGACGTTCTAGCAAACCTGTTTCTAATATAAACACTTCACCATCGCGAACCTGTATTTCTTCTAACGTCCCTTGCGCCAACCTTTCGTTTACCAATTCTTTTACCGCTTTACGTAGTTCAGAATTTCGGCGTAAATAGGTCAGCCCTTTGAGTGAAGCAAAGCCATGGCAACGCAATTGTTGATCTACTATGTGCCTTGCAAATTCATCTATACTTGGTAATTTTGAATTGACATGAGATGGCAGTACTCGCTCGGTTAAATCATACGTTTTTTGAAAGCCTTCACGATTACTCACCATTAAATCGCCCTGCATATACAATTGTTCGAGTGCTTTTTTTGCGGGTTTCCAATCCCACCAGCCTGTTTGTTTTTTAGTCTTAGGTTTCGTTTCTACATCACGAGATCGTAACGGACCTTCTGAGCGAATTCGCTTCAACAGTTCAGCCATCAACTTCTTATCACAGTTTTTATACCAATGGGTTTGACCACTTTTAATGGCATGTTTGTAGGGTAATGAGAAACGAAAATCATTAATAGGAAGAACCGCTGCAGCGTGCGACCAATACTCAAAAATGTCTCCATCGAGCAACATTTGATTAGTCATAGTAGGTCTAAACTTTGGAACTCTAGAATAAAAAATATGATGGTGTGCACGCTCCACTACTGAAATAGTATCAAGTTGCACATAGCCTAAGTGGTTAATCGCTTTACGCGCTCCTACTAAGCCACTTCCAAAGGGATTAGCCTGTAACAAACCCTGTGCATCGAGAGCGGTACGGCGTAAACGAACTAAATCTTCTGCTTTTTTAAGTTGAATCATGGACATGTATGTTTAAAATAGACCTCAATATAAATGAAAAGTAAGTAATTATTTTACATCGCTTAATAGTATTAAAAACACGGTCTTTTAGTATTTCTTTTTGGCAATTCAAGTTCTATTCCATTTTTCTCGCCAAAATACTGACTTGCAAGTTCCTTTATTGGCAAATCATTATAATCCCCAACATCATTCAAGTTCTTAAAAACCTTCTCGTCCCAACCAAGATTAACGGCTTGTCCTCCAACTTCTTCAAGGTAAGTTTTAACTCTTCTTTCGCCTTTACTAACAAAATTATTCAATGCTTCATAACAAGATTTGTGGAGTAAGAGGTGTAAATAATGTTGTCGCTCATCTGAAACAAGATAAAAAGCGTTTGTCTCATTTGGATTAACATTTTGAGAATTTAAGTTATCAAGTAATTGAACGATTGTATTGARTGGTAAATTKGGTGTATCAATYGGTTGAATRTAWAKCCARTCRGTTTGGCAATKYTTTAATCCATTYAATATGCCTTGYARYGGTCCATCAAATTGRCTTRCSTTRTYATCTAGRSCKACCTTCTCATCTAAGTARGTCKTATCTTGATAAACAGGAAAACCRTAKGMCCKATAAATATCYAAATTACGATTRGCCGATATRGCTAARGYTGAAACYTGWGKCTTYARAAARGCWATTTGATGCTCAATTARYGGTTTATYWYGYCCCTCSGCTWTTARRAGYCCTTTATCTTCRCCACCCACACGCCTAGCCGCRCCACCACAAAGAATAAGCCCTGACAGATTTGATTTTTCAATTTTAGTGTTTATTTTGTTCAAGTTACTTGGCTCAGTTTTAATATTTATGATTTAGATCAACTTGATTGAGTGAAATTTTTCGTAATATTGGTAAACATTCGATTTTGTTCATATCGCCATTGTTATTAATTGTTCTTTTTTTTGGATAACGCTACTAACGGATATTACTATGAAGCCTTTAAGTAATGAAACTAAAACTGAAGATAAAAATCAAACACTTGAAAATAACTTAGAATTTTTGAGTCCATATTTTCTTGGTGCCTATGGCGAAAATAATGATATTTTAGAAAAGTTGTTAATCGAATTTGTGCGTGATCATATCTATTGGCGTCGAAATTACCATCCTGAAGATAAGCCACCGATTACTCCACAAATGATGAATAGTGAGTCCTATCAAAACTCAATGGCTAAGATCCGCGAAGAGCTGCATTCATTAACCGCAAAATTAAAACGTTCAGTTCCTTTTTACAACCCGCGTTATATCGGCCATATGTCATCCGATTTAATGATGCCTGCACTTTTAGCACAACTCATCACTTGTTTTTATAACCCAAACAATATAACCGGAGAGTCTGGAGCCGTCACATTAGAAATGGAATTAGAAGTCGGTCAGCAATTTGCGCGTATGTTTGGATTTAATACCGACCCTAGTAAAAGTCCCTGCGCCTGGGGACATTTAACCAGTGGAGGAACTAACGCTAACTATGAAAGTCTTTGGAATTTTAGAGCCGCAAAACTTTATCCTGTTGCAATCAAAAACACACTAAAGAAACTCAACTTCGAAATTGATTTGAGTGAACAAAGTGATGACTACAAAAATTTTAATGATTATAGTTTATGGGAATTAGCAAACTTTAGCATTGATCAAGTGATTGAAATGCTCATCGCGATACCCAGTTTAATAAAAGCAACATATGGCGAAAAAAAACACAATGAATATAAAGTTGAAGTAGAAAAAAATCGAATAGAATATTTAGGGCAAGCATTATTTTATGCCGAAAATTGGCAATTAAAACCACCCGTTGTTCTGGTACCAGCTACCGCTCATTACTCTTGGGAAAAGGCGATGCGAGTCTTAGGATTTGGTTCATCCTCGCTAATAAAAGTTCCATTAAATAGCGCAATGCGAATGGACGAAAATGAGCTAAAGAGAATACTGTATAACCTTAAATCACAAAATGTGCCCGTGTTGGCCGTTGTTGGTGTTTTAGGAACAACCGAATATGGCACGATTGATCCAATAGACTCAATTGTTRAGTTGAGAAARGAATGTATTAAGGAAGGCTTAAATTATTAYATTCATGTTGATGCTGCCTGGGGTGGATATTTAACTAGTCTWTTCAGAGATGAAAACGACCAACTGTTGCCATTATCAGAAATAAAACAACATTTAAATTATTTCCCTTCTGAAAAAATTTACAGTTGTTTTGCAGCTCTGTCAGAAATTGATAGCGTCACCATAGACCCTCATAAACAAGGCTATCTACCATTTGGTACCGGCGGGTTTATCGCACGTAATAGAGATATAGTCAGACTATTAAGTACAGATGCCGATTACGTTTTTTCGCAAACCGAAGAGCCTGATTTTATGCAAATTGGGCAGTATATTCTTGAAGGMTCWAARCCYGGTTCTAATGCRGCYGCAGTATATGTWGCRCATGCMGTATTGCCRCTAAATAGCRAAARTTTTGGHMGAGTRATWAGACAAACAGTGCGATCSGCWGAATACTTTTTTGATCAAYTMAAAGWACTAAAAAAGAAACTMAAAGATAAAGTATGCYTAACCGTRCCRTTTGAWCCSGATAGTAATTTAGTCACMATWGCCATMAATCCRRATGGTAATMAAAAYATTKCRGTRATGAATGAATTTGCRGARASYGTATATAAAGAGCTWACMCAYGATCYCAAWGCTCCSATTCAAACCAAAGAATTTTTRGGTTCAAAAACTCAACTKTCAATTAARAAYYTAACYAARGAWGAGCAATCTGARTTATTCAAAAAATTACATTTATTTGATAAAAATAGCAGTACGGAAAAAGACGACAAAATTTTTCTTCTTAGGCATACATTAATGAATYMAKSGCTNNAARTGMTGRRMWTRANTRKRYWKAWCWATANTRSAYYWATWYWGMAWWWATYTWGWWARAANAYKGTTNAGAAAYRNTTAANAANKAMTAAWWNGMWWAAYAMWYCAAARAACNNNATTAACTAATGATGACAAGAAACGCCTGCCAATTGACTCAAWCCMTCTTTATCTAATATATTGAGRTAACGATCTTTCATATTAATTAAATYTTTCTTTTGTAATCGTGTAATTAATCGACTAACAGTCTCTACAGCCAGCCCCAAATAATTACCGATATCGCCACGAGTCATTGATAAGATAAATTCACTATCAGATAATCCTCGTCGCTTATATCGAGCAGATAAATTCATGACAAATGCAGCAAATCGTTCATCTGCATTTTTTTTATTTAAAAGCATCATCAATTCTTGATCATCTCTAATTTCCGTACTCATTACTCTAAAAAGCTGACTTTGAAGTCCCGGTAAATCCCTCGCTAACACTTCTAGTTTGTTAAAAGGAATGGAACAAACAAGTGAGGTTTCTAGAGCTTTTGCAAAACTCGGGAAAACTTCAGAACTTACCGCATTAAGACCAACCATTTCTCCCGGTAGGTGAAAGCCGGTTAACTGCTCTGTACCATCTGATGCAATGGTGTAGGATTTCAAACTGCCGGAACGTATAGCATGAATTGCATCAAAAGGTTCGCCAGCTTTAAAAAGGAATTCTCCTTTTTTAAGTACTTTCTTGCGTTGAATAATATTCTCTAAATGCTCTATTTCAGAATCTGCCAACATTACAGGCAAACAAAGCCTTCTTATACTGCAAGTTTGACATTTAATTTGGCTTTCAAATGTTGGTTTAGAGCTTATTGTATTGGCTTGAGGCACATTAAACACGCATGTCAGTAATAGATACGCGCAATTATAACTACAAAGCTAACCGTTTTGAAGCTGATTTCTTGATTACAGATAATTTATCTGTAATAGTAGCAAATAAAAGGTTTAAATCACTTTTGAAAAACTATTGATCAAATGGAGCTCATTCATGTAAGCATCAAAGACCATACAAATATTACGGATTAATAATCGACCATTATTGTTCACTTCAATTTTTTCACTATTAACCATGATGAGCTCATCTTCTATAAATGGTTTAAGAGCAACTAATTCAGTTTTGAAATACTCTTTAAATACGATATTAAACTCGGATTCAATCGCCGAAATATCTAATTCAAAGTGACAAATTAAAGCAAATATTACTGCTTTACGGACTCGATCATCGCTCCCTATCCCTGTTCCTCTCCAAGTCGGAATTTCGTTTCTATCGATCGCATTATAATAGGGGTCAACATCTTTCAAATTTTGATGATAATGACCATCAATGCTACCAATTGAGGATACGCCAACCCCGATTAAGTCATATTCTTCATGGGTTGTATAACCCTGAAAATTACGGTGTAATTTACCTTCTTGTTGCGCTATTGCCAGTTCATCTGTCGGCTTTGCAAAATGATCCATACCAATATACAAGTACCCGTTTGCTTGTAGTTTTTTTATGATTGTCTGAAATATAGCCAGTTTCTCTGCAACCGAAGGCAAGTCATCACCACTGATCCTTCTTTGTGGTTTAAAGCGATGGGGCAGGTGCGCATAGTTAAAAACAGATATTCGATCGGGCGAAATATCAATAACCTTTTCAATCGTTGCTTCAAAAGTTTGAGGCGTTTGAAAAGGTAAACCATAAATAAGATCAAGATTGATCGATTTAAAACCATGACGCCTAGCTTCTAGCAACGTATCTCGAGTTAATTCAAAAGACTGTATTCTATTAACCGCTTTTTGTACTTTGCCATCAAAGTCTTGCACGCCGATACTCATGCGATTAAAGCCTAATTCCGCTAATTTTTCCACATCTTCAATGTCAATCGCTCTTGGATCGACTTCGATCGATATTTCCGTTGACGCTTCATCAGGCACATAAAAGCACCGTCGCACCTGTTGCATAATCTGGGTAATTTGTTCTATGGTCAAATAGGTTGGCGTCCCTCCGCCCCAATGAATTTGTCTAAGCGGGTTTTGCTGTCTATTTGGCATATTTTTCGCAACCAGTTCAATTTCTTTAATTAAATACTCCACATATTTTTCTGACTTAGAGCGATGTTTAGTGATTATTTTATTACAGGCACAGTAGTAGCAAATATGTTGGCAAAATGGGATGTGGATATAAAGCGATAGCGATTTACCATCGGGTAATTGCTTTAGTGATGCGGAATAATCATCGACTGTATAGTCTTCATTAAATTCTAAAGCGGTTGGATAGGAGGTGTACCTTGGGCCTGAAATATTATATTTATCTAGTAAGTCTGGACACAAATTTACTGAATGCAAGTCATTAGGGTGTAGCCCAATCTTTTCTGTCGGACCCTTTTCTATCTGACCCTTTTTTGCTTGGCTATTTTCTATCTCACTATTTATCGTAGGTTCGATTATTCTAATTGGACACATTAGCTGATTTCTTTAACATCTTATAGACGCTTAGAATATCAAAGCTAGTGAATGTTCTTATGATCTGAGTCAATCTCTTTAAATTTACTTGCAAACCCCGTTTTTAGCAAAACAGTTTCATCCAGAATCTTTATCATGACATTCAATCGTTTCTGACTCTCCTAACAACCATTGTGACATTTCATTTCTAAAACTTGGCATTTGAACTTCTTTCGTAGATAGCAGTGGATGTACATCAAATTCAACATCTCCCCTTAAGATCAAACAACTAACCATTGAGCCTGGCGCTGCAACGCCGGAGATACGCACTGGCAAAATATCACAGCCAGTCAACTTACTTAAACGCATAATCCCAGGCTTAATAATTTCTCTGGGGGTTTCTTTGCAATGAATACCGCCTTGAGGAAAAATAGCAACGATTTCACCTTTTTCTATCGCTCTCATAGCACTTCTAAACGCACCTTCCACTCTACCCCCCCTATCGACAGGAATACAACCACCCGCTTTAAACAGTCGGTTTAATATAGGTTTATCATATTCTTCTTTTGCAATCATAAAACGGATTGGGCGATCAGTTGCTGCGACCAATAAGAATGGATCGAGTGCCGAAATATGATTAGACGCTAATAATATTTTTTTATCCTTTGGAATATCAATCTTATAATTCCATTGACGATGATACCTTTGACAATAAAAACGCAATAAGCCATCTAATATATTCATAAATGGATGACCCCAATCTGTATTGTTATATCGCCTACCGATATAAATAGCCAATATTATAAAATTGACGATCAATACCAGCATGATCACTAATATAATGATGACCGTTTTATCCATTTTGACTATGACTCATGTTCGACTTCACCCACTCGTTTTTACTCACCTTTTTATTCATTTCTTTCTTCAATCCAAATTAAACTTGCCATTCGCCCAGTTACACCATCACGTCGGTAGGAATAAAATCGCTCAGAATCCTCAAAGGTACAAAACTCCCCACCAAAAGCTTTAATGTTTAAGCGAGATAGTTTTTTACGCGCGATAAAATATAAATCAGCCATATAATAATTGGGTTTATGAGATTTAAACGCTGGTTCATAGCTTTTATCAACGGCTAAAAAAGCTTCCTTCACTTCCGCACCCACTTCAAAATGCGTTTGACTTATTGCGGGACCAAACCAAGCTATCAACTCACCACTTGCTCCGTCATATTGAGCCACGGTTGATTCTATAATACCTTGACAAAGTCCTCGCCATCCCGCATGAATAGCGGAAACCCAAGTGCCTTTTTTATTCGTGAGTAGAACGGGTAAACAATCCGCAGTCATTACCACACAAGCCAACTCTTTTTGTTTAGTATAGCTTGCATCTGCTCTAATAAGATTATTTGAGTGTCTAGTTTCAATTCTAGTGTCATTAGAGCGATTGTCCAAATTGCTATAGCCACTTTTCAACAGTTCTATTGATTCAATACCATGAACTTGTTCAATCCAAAAAGGGCTATTTGTTAACGATAGGTCAGTTATCAATTGTTCTCTATTCGCAGTGACATTTTCAATATCATCATTGACATGAAATGCAATATTAAAAGAATCAAAAGAGTTCCTGATGGTTTTTTTTCTGGTTGAAACCGCTGACTTAATCCAGTTTGGTGCTGGCCAATCAGGAATCAAATAATCATCTCCTATATTGACTTGCACGCTAACTTTTGACAACTCCGACACTCAGCTATTGTTCAGTTTTTAACTGATCAATTAGACATTTCATATCTTCCGGAACATCCGTTTGCCAACTAACAAACTCACCGGTTGACGGATGAATTAAACCAAGTGTTTCAGCATGCAGTGCTTGTCTTCTAAAATTATCAAAAAGCGCTTCAAACTCTTTTGACATATTACGTGGTCTTAAATTTCTAGGTAAATATAAAGTGTCGCCTACTAAAGGATGATGAATATGCGAGAAGTGCACACGTATTTGATGTGTTCTGCCGGTTTCAAGTTGAACTCTTAATAAAGTGAAATGCTTAAATTTTTCAGATATACGAAAGTGAGTGATAGCTTCTTTACTTCGCGAACTATTTAAAATCAGATCGCCAAATTCATCCACTCGATCATCTTCTATAACCGCCATTTTCTTACGTTGTTGAGGATGACGTCCGATTGGCAAGTCAATCGTATCGCCAGCCACTAAAGTATGATGGACTAAAGCTATATACTCCCGTTTAAAGGCTCTATTTTGTAATTGTTCGACCAAATTAAAGTGGGCTTCAGGTGTTTTTGCCACAACTAACAAGCCGGTCGTATCTTTATCCAATCGATGCACAATTCCTGCTCTTGGCAATGTCCTCAGTTCTGGATACCGATACAAAAGTCCATTGACAAGSGTATCTTGMCGATGCCCTGGCGCTGGATGAACRACTARCCCWGCTCGCTTATTAACAATTAGAAGATCATCATCTTCATAATGGACTGTAAATCCTATATCTTCGGCGGTCCATTCACCTTTTGGCTCATTTTTAGGGGTAACAGATAATATCTCATTCCCCGAGAGCTTAAATTTAGGCTTAATCTCCACTTCACCATCAATTTTAACTTGTCCGGCTTTAATCCATGATTGAATCCGTGAGCGGGAAATATTGGGGTAATATTTGACCAAAGCGAGATCTAACCTTTCACCAAAGTTATTTTCATCTAATTCAAACGCCTCTTCTTCAAGCAATTCGTTTTCTGGCACTTGATTATCCTGTAGTTTGTCCTGATGTTGATTATCTAAACCATCAGTAAGTTGATTAAAATCACTATCTTGATTGTTTTTGGAACTTTTTGTCACTTTACGAGCCTTATCTTTTAGTTAATTAGTTGCTTGCTCTGGCGGTAATTGATTGCCTGCGGTAGAATATCCGCCGTTTTAGACTGATAACCATCCCCAATTTAAGCGTAGCATATTTTAAGAATATGCTTAAAAGCGAATTTAACCACTTCTTAAGGATAAATTCGTTAATAATTGGGATCTATTTTAACCGCTTTGAGTTTCTATGAGAATGATTAAAAAGTTTATTCTACTAATATTTATTACATTGTTTATTTCAGCCTGTGCTGACGATAATAGCCAATCGTCCGCGGCAATCAAAATAAATAACGCTTTTAAGCTCTATGAAAAAGCACAATATTCAATGCATTCAGGTAATTACCGTAGTGCGGTTGGATATTTAGAACGGCTTGATGGCTTATATCCATTTGGAGCATACTCCCACCAAGCACAATTAAATCTTATTTTTTCATATTATAAATTAAATGATTTTGGCTCGGGAATTGCTTCTACCGAACGTTTTATTAGGCAAAATCCTCGACACAAGGATTTAGATTACGCCTATTACATGAAAGGTCTAATCAATTATTCCACCGAAACAGGATTTGGAAAGGAGTTATTCTCGGCCCCTATCGAAGAGCGTGATGCTGGAGCAACTAGACAAGCATTTGATGACTTTGCCGAATTAATTCGATTATTTCCAAATAGTCAGTATGCAAAAGATGCAAGACAGAGAATGGTTCACCTTCGTAATCGATTAGCAAAGTATGAATTACACGTTGCCAATTACTATATGAAACGAGAAGCCTACTTAGCTGCCGCAAATCGGGCCAAGTATGTAGTTGATCACTATCCTAAAACRCCWTCWGTACCCCRYGCTTTRGATATGATGCARATYGCYTATAACYTATTGGATTTACCTGAATTGGCWGAAAATAGCCGAAGAGTRTTACTTTTAAACTACCCTAACTATAAAGGCTAATTTACAGGGGTCGGAGTCGGTTAAAAACTGACTGACTTAAATTGCATCCTCATTTTCATCACCGGTTCTTATGCGGATTACTTTGTCCACGTCAGAAATAAAGATTTTTCCATCGCCAATTTTACCAGTTTTAGCCACATCCATAATCGTATCGACACAAATATCTAGAATGTCATCCGAAATAATAATTTCTAATTTAATTTTGGGCAAAAAATCAACCATATATTCGGCGCCGCGATAAAGTTCAGTATGTCCTTTTTGGCGTCCAAATCCTTTCACTTCCGTTACTGTCATACCGGTAATTCCAGCATCGCTAAGCGCTTCTCTAACATCATCAAGTTTAAAAGGTTTAATAATAGCTTCGATTTTTTTCATGGCGGATTGACTATTTCTTTTCATTTTGAGTAGTATTTCTATCATAGCCTATTGATTACCCATTGCGAAAGACCATATTTCTAACAATTCTTACCAGCTTAGATTTAAAAATAATACTCTATCATTCGCAAACGGCCTATTTTGGAAAGAACATTTATCTCTTTTGGACTATAATTCTATTAAAATCAACAACATCAATGCTTATAATGACTTACAAATGCTAAGATTAGGTAGCTCGTTTAGAATATTAAATAAAGGTAATAGCGAAAATGAATCATGAAGCAATAAAGAGTAAAATTATTGATGAAATGAGGGTTCTACCTGAAATTAATGTCGAATCGGAAATAAGACAAAGATTAGACTTTATTAAAAATAGCCTAATCAACTCAGGTTTAAAAACGTTAGTACTTGGAATAAGTGGAGGCATTGATTCAACAACACTAGGCAAACTCACTCAAGTCGCCATTAATGAACTCAATGAAGAAAATCGCTCAACAGATTCCCTATCTATTTTCAAATTTATCGCAATTAGATTACCTTATGGAGCTCAAGCGGATGAACAAGATGCTCAAATGGCATTAGATTTTATAGAACCATCCATCAGACTCTGTATTAACATTAAAGCAAGTGTTGACGCGATGGAAGAAACGACATTAAACGCTCTAAATGAAGCCAATGATATTAGTAAAGATAAAATTAACAAAGAAAAAACTGATTTTGTTAAAGGCAATTTAAAAGCTAGAGCAAGAATGGTCGCACAATATCAAATTGCAGGATTAAAAAATGGTTTAGTTTTAGGTACCGATCATTCCTCCGAAAATATCACCGGTTTTTTTACAAAATGGGGTGACGGCGCATGCGATCTTGCTCCGCTTTTTGGCCTCAGTAAACGTCAAGTTAAACAAATCGCAAAACATTTGGGCGCACCTCATACATTAATAGACAAAGCTCCTACCGCAGACTTGGAATGTTTAGCGCCGTCAAAAAGTGATGAGTCTGTTTTAGGTGTTAGTTACCAACAGATCGATAATTTTTTAGAAAGTAAATCAACTGATGCAACTGCTGATGCTCAGATCATTGCTTTATATCAAAAAACGCAACATAAACGTCATGCAATTCCGACGATTTATTAATTCAGTTATCTTGCATTTTATTTTGAAAACAAATATCTATGTCACCAAATTCATCGCCTGATTTAACCGCAAGCAAAAAAAACCCGTCAACTCATGAGTTTCCGGCTTACTCTTCTTTTGGTTCGAGAGATACTTTTTCTTGGCGGGCGTTACGACTTTTCACTCTGTATCGGATCGCATTTACAATTGCACTAACTTTTTTAACTCAATTTAATAATGATAATCCATTCTTAGGCAGTTTTTTGCCTGAACTATTTTTGCAAACAACGTTACTCTACATGTTGTTTGCATTGGTGTTCTTTCTTGTTTCATTCTATCGACTATTATTTAAACTACAATTACAGTCTCAAGTTTTACTCGATATCATTTTTCTTACCATATTAATGCATACAAGTGGTGGCATCACCAGTGGCCTTGGAATGCTAATAGCTATTAGTACCATCAGCGCAAGTATCATGATTAGTACACCAACCAGTTTAGGTTATTCTGTAGTCGCTTGTTTAGCGATCCTTGCAGAAGAAAGCTATTCTTCCTATTTTATTCCTGATTCAACTCGAAATTTTACTCAAGTTGGCTTTTTATCGGTCACATTTTTGGGTACCGGATTAATGGGGTATTACTTATCTCGAAAGATTAGAGAAAGTGAAATTAAGGCTGAAGCTTCAATCCGAGGATTGGAAAATATGGAACTCCTAAACGAAAAAATTATTGAACATATGTCGACCGGTGTAATGGTTATCGATGGTTTTCAAAATATTCGATTATTAAATCGTAGCGCTTGGGCACATTTGGGGATGCCTGAATCTTATCAAAGTCGACGATTAGAACAAGTTTCTACACCATTAGCTAGGCAGCTAAATTTATGGAAAAGAAAGAAAAGTTACCGAGCGAAAGCCTTTAGAAATACGGCAACAGGTCCGAGTTTAATCCCCAGCTTTTCAAAAATTGGCGAAACTAAGGAAAACTCGATAATCTTTTTGGATGATGCATCCACTCTAAATCAGCGAGCACAAAACTTAAAGCTTGCGTCTTTAGGTCGGCTCACTGCATCTATTGCTCACGAAATTCGTAATCCTCTAGGCGCACTTAGTCATGCTGCGCAGTTAGTTCGCGAAGGAGAAAATTTGGACTCTGGAAGTATTGAACTAATTGACATCATTGAAAAAAACGCTTCAAGAGTGAATGAAATAATTGAAAATATCATGCAATTATCTGTTAGAAAAACGGGGCAAGTAAAAGAAATTAATCTTTCTAAATACCTAGTTAAATTAAAAGAAAATTATTTGATTGCCAAAGATTCAGATACGCAAATCGATCTTAGGATCGAATCAGACGATCTAATAGTCTATTTCGATGATTCCCAATTGAGTCAAATTATCAATAACTTATTAGATAATGGACTTAGGCATAGTCATCTTAATAGCGGTCGAGCATTTGTCTATATAACTGTCGGCGTTGAACCGAATGACCGTACACCTTTTTTAGATGTGATTGAYATAGGTGAAGGGATCASTCCCGAAAAGGCGGAAAAAATATTTGARCCATTTTTYACAACTTCRCGAAGYGGAACRGGATTGGGRCTCTACTTATCACGCGAATTATGTGATGCTAATAAAGCTAGATTAGACTATMTMCCCTTGACCTCKGGTGGATCCTGTTTCAGAATAAGTTTTAGTRTTAATCCAAAAACCGYATAGAGTATNAAAATATTTTTATGAATAAARCTCCAGCTAATAAATATTCAAGCAGTAAGCCTCAGGCACTCGCATTGATCGTTGATGACGAACCTGACATTTTGCAGTTGTTGGGAATTACTTTATCTCGAATGGATATTTTAACCTGCAAAGCGGCAACAATCGCAGAAGCCAAGGATTTATTGGAGAATAATGACTTTGATTTTTGTTTAACTGACATGCGGCTGCCCGATGGCGATGGCATTGATTTAATTAAACATATTCAAAATTCATTCCCTAACTTACCCGTTGCTTTAATCACTGCACATGGAAATATGGACACGGCAGTCGAGGCTATGAAAGCTGGCGCATTTGACTTTTTATCTAAGCCGGTTAACCTTGTCGCATTACGTAATTTAATCTTAAATGCTGTTAACCTAAATAAAATCAGAAATAAAGAATCTGATATTGATCATTTATCCAATAGCAACGACGAGCTAATCTCACGAAATACTGACATCACCACTTCATCTCCAAATTCTAGCGATGTTAAAACTCGTCCCGCTAGCCAAAAGAAACAACTAATTGGTAATTCTTCGGCAATGCTTTCACTCAAAAAAATGATTTTAAAGTTAGCCCGTAGTCAGGCACCAGTATTAATTAATGGTGAGTCCGGTACAGGAAAAGAACTGGTTGCTCGA
>NVTT01000032.1 GCA_002401655.1 Gammaproteobacteria bacterium
ACAATTACTTAGACTACATGAGCAGAGTCTTCGGTTCTTAAGGCCATAGCCTCGAACCTGCTCCACGTCCTCAGGACGTGGTTTTAATGTTTAATAAAGTCAGAATTTGGTGCACTAGCACTAATGATACGTGTTGCGGCTAATGTGTGAAAAGCATCGGTGATACCCGCGCATAAAAGTGCCAATCCTATAATAGGAACGGTTACATCACGTCTTCTATAAAAATGTAAAAACGAAGCTAAGGCCGCGATAATCGCGATACTTACTGCACTCCATTCCATAATGACATGCTGAAGAGCACCTTTTAAAGCAAAGAACTGATCGTTTGCAGTTATTTGCCCTGCCGCCATTTTCTCTACATCTAATTGAACCGTGTTAGATGCAAAGTCGACCCCTAATTGATTCAGTGCAAAAGGTAAGAAACTGAGTAGTAAAATCAGATAGAAAGCTTTCCACACTACGGATTTCAAGTTTGTATCGTACATTTTGATGATTAACCCAGTGCTAGTTAAACTTGTCATTAAAGTGTAGACTCAAATCATTTTTTTTACTGCTTTTCGTCGCTAGCATTCTCTTTTTAAGGAGTCTTTTTACAATTTTTAGTGTTTAATATGAAACAAATATCACCGCAACAAGTCCTTAAGGCAAATCAGAGAGGAGAAACAAATGAATTTAGTAGAAAAATATTACCAATTACAGGCCTCGACCATTGATAAAATTGAATTTATGAATGGTTTACCATCCTTAGCTTTTAGGGTTTATTTAGCTAATGTTTTTTGGATGGCGGGTAATAGCAAGTGGAACCCCTTCGATTCAGAAAGCTCGCTTCAACCAACCATTGATTGGTTTGGAAATGCAGATTGGGGGTTAGGGTTGCCTTTCCCAGAATTACTCGGTTCACTCGCATGGGCAACAGAATACTTTGGCGCTATATTGCTCCTTATCGGTTTAGCTACTCGTTGGATAAGTATTCCACTAATTGCGACTATGATCGTAGCGATTTTCACCGTTCATATTGATAATGGCTGGTCTGCAATCGCCTCAAGTAGCGATGGAGAAATTGCTTCTAGGATCGGAGCCGTTCGCTCTATTCTTCAGGAACATGGTAATTATGACTGGTTAACAGAAAAGGGCGTTTTGGTTATTTTGCAAAATGGGATTGAGTTTGCCTTTACCTATTTGATTATGCTGATCAGTTTGTTGTTTGTTGGTGGTGGGAGATTTGTTAGCGTTGATTACTTTTTAAATAGGCATTTTTCAAAAAAATAAAGTTTTGCGGAATAATTATTTGCCTATGCAAAAACTCGTAAATATTCTTCCCAACAAGTCATCGGGGGTAAACTCTCCGGTGATTTCATTTAGGGCTTCTTGAGCTAGTTTTAATTCTTCAGCCAGTAACTCTCCAGCGGCAAATTCTTTTAGTTGATATAACCCTACGTTAATGTGTTCTTCCGCTTTGAATAACGCTGTTAAATGCCTACGTCTTGCCATAAATACCCCAGACTCTGAAGCTTTATATCCGACTGAGTCTTTTAATTGACTCTTTAACTCATCAATACCGATGTTTTCTTTGGTTGAAATATTTAAGGTTTTTTGTTCGTTTTGAATTTCAGTTATTTCTTTTGTGGGATCAATTAAGTCAACTTTGTTTCTTAGCTTTATAAGGGGAGGAATGTTTATTTTTTCCTCCGTAAACTCTTTAAACAAATCTTCAATTTTGACATTGTGCGAACTGGTTTCGTCGTCTCTACAATCAGTTACCCACAATACTAGGTTTGCTTTCTCTATTTGATCGATCGCTTTTTCTATGCCAATTTGTTCAACTTTATCCTTGGCTTTTCTTAGGCCGGCTGTATCAATAATGTGCAAGGGAAGGCCGTCTAAATTAATTTGCTCCGTTAGAACATCTCTAGTGGTACCTTCGATATCAGTAACAATCGCTGCATCTTTGCCCGCTAAAACATTCAATAAACTAGACTTGCCTGCATTTGGCTTACCCGCAATAACCACTCTAATACCTTCTCTTAGCAAACTGCCTTGTTTTGCTTTTTCTAAAAGGTTTGTCATCGATGACGTCAAATTGATAGACATTTCATTAATTTTTTCATCTTTTAAAAAATCTATTTCTTCTTCGGGAAAATCAATTGCCGCTTCAACATAAATCCTTAAAAAAGTAACTTGCTCAACCAGTGCGTAAACTAGTTTTGAAAACTCTCCATTGAGAGATCTAACCGCGCTTAATGCGGCTTCCTTAGTGCCACTGTCAATTAGATCAGCGATTGCTTCTGCTTGGGCTAAATCTAGCTTGTTATTATGAAAAGCTCTTTCTGAAAACTCTCCAGGTTTAGCTAATTCTGCGCCACATTCTATTACGGCTTCTAAAATAAGATCCATAATGACAGAACCGCCATGACCTTGAAGCTCTAAGATATCTTCACCGGTAAATGAGTTGGGCGCCTTAAATAGAATGGCTATACCATTGTCGATAATTTGATTATCTGAATTATAAAAAGGTAAGTAAGTTGCTTTGCGGGGAGATAAAGAGGTTTTTAAAATTTTTTGAGATATAGATTGGCAAAGTTTGCCCGATATTCTAATAATCGAAACACCTCCTTTTCCTGGAGGCGTTGCTAAAGCGGCAATTGAACGGTCGTTGGTGTTAATCACAAGTTACCTTTTTAACTTTTTTAGATGAGTTTATTTCTTTTTCACTTCCTGCTCTTTATTAAACTGATTGGTAATGTAAAGCTGTTGCGAAATTGAAATCAAATTATTAAATAACCAGTATAAAACTAAACCTGCTGGAAAAAATACGAAAAATACGGTCATAAATACAGGCATTAACTGCATCATTTTTTGTTGCATAGGATCCATCGTGGGTGACATGGGTTGCATCCTTTGCATCAAAAACATACTGGCACCCATCAGTAGAGGCATCACGTAGTAAGGATCCATTACCGATAAATCATTAATCCATAAAATGAATGGCGCGTGCCTAAGCTCGACGCTTTCCATCAACACCCAATATAAGGCGATGAACACTGGCATTTGAATTAATAGAGGAAAACAACCACCTAATGGATTAACTTTTTCTTTCTTATAAAGCTCCATCATTTTCATCGACATTTGTTTTTTGTCATCACCAAATTTCTCTTTCATGCTTGCCATTTTTGGTTGCAACAATCTCATTTTAGCAAAAGACCGATACTGCGCTCTAGCTAATGGATAAAGCAATGTCTTGATTGCTATAGTCACTAATATAATTGCGCCACCCCAATTAACTACGAAAGATTGAAAAAATATTAGTAAGAAAAATATTGGTTGGCCTATCCACCATAAAAAACCATAATCGACTGTAAGCTCTAATCCATCAGCAACATTTTCTAAATCTGATTGTATTTTTGGTCCAACATAAAGTTTTGATGTAAAAGTGTGGCTCATCCCTGGTTCAATCCATTTCCAGTCTTGCGTTATTCTAATTTGTGCTAAACCAGCTTTACCTAGATTTTTAGTACTCGAATCAATAATATGCACGTCTTCAGATTCTGGTATCCAAGCTGTAACAAAATAGTGTTGTAATATAGCTATCCAACCGCCTGTTGTTTTTACGTTAAGCGGAACCTCTTCAATATCTTCAAAGTCATGTTTTTCATATTTATCTTCTGATGTAGATATAGCTGGACCTAAATATGAACGCATTCCTAATCCAGATTCTTCTTGCCCATCCGCGGGAAGTAAATCCCTTTTTAACGCTGTAAACATTCTGTTTGCGATTTTCTCGGCACTAAGATTATCAACGATATATTCAACTTTGATTTGATGCTGACCCGAATAGAAAGTAAAACGCTTAGTGTATTTAACGCCATTTTCATTTATCCAAACTAAATCTACATTAAGTTCTTCTTCGCCATTGTTTAACACATACTCTTTCTCTGAGGTGTGATACACAGGTTTGTTCTTTTTGAAGTCAGGAGCCCCTTTTCCGTATAATCCTGAGAGAGCTAAAAAGACTCGGCCATTTCTATTTTCTAGTATGTTTATAGGTTGTGAATCTTTTTCTAACGTTTCTCTGTATTTAAGTAACTCCGCAGAAACTATATTGCCAGCGGTCGGCGTAATTAGAACTCGCAACCGATCGGTTGTTACTATTATTGGTGTTTGATTCGTTCGTATATTTGATGATGTCTTGACCAATGTTTCTGAAGCTGGTAGCTCAGAAGATAAATCCGCTTGATTTTCGCTACCTATGTTATCTACATTTGGTGGGTTTTCGGAAAGTTCATTAACTGAAGCGTTGTCTTTTATATATTGATCTGTTGATTCTAAATCGGAGTTGGCAAATTGATCTTGATAATCTATAACAGATTCATTAATTGGTGCTTTTTGGATTTTGGCTGGTTTATGATCAGCTTCCCATTCTTGGTATAAAAGAAAGGTTAAAAAAGCAAAAAGTATAAATAAAAAAGTTCTGATTGATTCCATAGTGTTTTTCTCAGTACAAGATTTTCTTTGTATCAAATTGTTTTTAATTAAATTTAGTTAGACTGTTTATCATCTTTTTTAGGTACCGGATCAAAACCGCCTTCATTTAGAGGATGACAACGACTGATGCGACTAATAGTTAAGGTGATTCCTTTGATACTACCATGGGTTTCTATAGCTTCAATTGAGTAACTAGAACAGCTAGGATAAAAACGGCAACCATTGCCTATCAACAAACTTAATGTTTTTTGATAGATTTTGATAAAACCAATTAATATTGCCTTCACTTTTGAAAACCTTTTAACCTAATTAGCCGATCTGCTTTTCAAACCGTTCAAATAATTTATTTCGGTACGCGATTATATCTGTTTTAGTTAGACTAGCAACATCTCTTCGCGTTAAAAGAACGAGATCATAACTTCTAAATGTTTGGATGTGTAGCCTAAAATATTCTCTAACTTGTCTTTTGATATAATTTCTTTGATTAGCTTGCTTGACATTTTTTTTTGCTATAACTAGCCCCAATCTTGCGTGACCAAGGTCATTTTTTCGTACCAAGAGGGTAAATGCTTTATTGTGGATTTTGTTTGCTTTTTCAAAAACGCGACTGTATTGCTTTGCGTTTAAAAGGCGGTTATCTCGTGGAAAGCTTTCGTTCGTAAGTCTCCAGTCCGTTTTTTGCATGTCCGAACTCAACGAGATAATCCTTTTTAACTTTATTTTGGCCGTAAATTCATAAAACCAAAGTAGATAAAATTATGCGCTTAGCTTAACTCGACCTTTCGCTCTACGTCGGTTAATAATAATTCTGCCATTTTTAGTTGCCATACGAGCTCTAAAACCATGACGACGTTTACGTTTGATTGTGCTTGGTTGAAATGTGCGTTTCATCGGACTTTCCGTTTTTATAAAATTACAAATTTTGTATAAGTTTTGCTAGTTTTGCGATGTAAATGACTGATAGGCCAAACACAAATTCAAGCAAGTACTCAAGGGGCGCAAAGTCTATTGTATAGATATTGTACTGTCAACGCCTTTCCTGCTTATTTTCTAGAATTACCAACGGCCAGATTTGGACTAAATTACTCAATTTTTAGTTAAATTAGCATATATTGTGTTTCTGCTACTTTTATTGTCTATATACGGGTTTTTGAGTCTTTTTATTATTTTTTTGTGGATAAGTAATTTCTAGTTTTTTCTAGTTTTTTATTATAAATTCAAGCTTTTTGGACTTTGTCGCTTTAATCTTTGGAAAATTTATATTAAAACTTTCCAAATCATCAAATAGATATACACACGCTATATATAATAATAATAAAGAAAGATCTTAATGTTATTATTATTAGTGATCGTTGTTTTCTGTGTATAAGTCTATTTTCTTTATTAAATTCATTAAGTTATGTTGTTTATAATCTTTGGGTTAAACTATGAATTAGTAATGTTTAAGCCTGTAGTAAACTTGTATAAATTAACTGTTTTGATGGTTTTAGCTATTATTAACTCTTTTATACATGTTTATTTCAATTTTAGATTCATTTTCTAATAGTTAAGTTATGATTATAGAATGTTTTCAAGTTGGATAATTTTAGATTAATTTAGCCTGTTTTTAATTAACCTGTGGATCAATAAGCAATTTCATTATAAACTTGTCAATCTTTACACAGAATCATTAATTATAATCATCGGATCGTTAATAACTCTAATATGTGGAATTTGTGTCAAAAACATTTGCAAGATGAATTACCCCCAACAGAATTCAGTACGTGGATCCGTCCGCTTAAAGCTACAACTGAAAACAATCATCTTCACATTATTGCTCCCAATCGTTTTGTTTTGGATTGGGTAAAAGAAAAATATTTGGAAACAATTCAATCAGTCTTAAAAAATAATATTGAAGGGCAAATTAAGATTTCTCTAGATATTACTGATCATAAAAGTGTTCACCTGCAAGTATCGGATAATTCTTCGATTGATCGTGGTAAACAGTTCAATCGGTTTTCGAATAGCAAAACCATCCGAAATTCTAATGCTGTAAAAAGCAATTTAAATCAGACCTTTAATTTCGATACTTTTGTTCAGGGAAAAAGTAACCAATTGGCGATGGCGGCGGCTGAGCAAGTTTCAATTAACCCAGGTACAGCTTATAATCCTCTTTTTATTTACGGCGGTGTTGGTTTAGGCAAAACACATTTAATGCAAGCTATTGGCARTCAGATTTTAAAAGAGAAGCCGAATGGAAAAGTTATCTATCTGCACTCTGAGCGTTTCGTGGCTGATATGGTTAAGGCTCTTCAAACTAATACCATTGACAAGTTTAAGAAATTTTATCGATCTGTAGATGCTTTGTTGATTGATGATATACAATTTTTCGCCAATAAAGAACGTTCTCAAGAAGAGTTTTTTCACACGTTTAACGCATTACTTGAGGGAAATCAACAGGTTATACTAACTTGCGATAGATATCCAAAGGAAATCGATGGTGTCGAAGAAAGATTAAAGTCTAGAATGGGCTGGGGATTAACTGTTTTTATAGAGCCGCCGGAATTAGAAACAAGGGTAGCGATTTTGAAGTCTAAAGCAGAAAAGTCCAAAATTAAATTGCATAATGATGTAGCATTTTTTATTGCAAAAAAAATACGTTCAAATGTTAGAGAGTTAGAAGGAGCGTTAAAAAGAGTAATCGCTACAGCTCAATTTACTGGAAAAGAAATTACTGTTGAATTCGTAAAAGAGGCCCTCAAAGATCTGTTGGCGGCGCAAGATAAGCAAGTTCGAATAGAGAATATTCAAAAAACAGTTTCAGAGTATTACAAAATTAAAGTATCGGATCTTTTGTCAAAAAGACGTACTAGGTCAATTGCTAGGCCTAGACAACTCGCTATGAGTTTAGCTAAAGAGCTAACAAATAGAAGCTTGCCTGAGATTGGAGAGTCTTTTGGTGGTAAGGATCATACAACGGTTTTACATGCGTGTAGAAAGATAAAAGAGTTAAAGGAGACACTTCCTGACATTAAGGAAGATTACAACAATTTACTAAGAATATTATCCAGTTAATATTATATATTGCCAAGGTAGACACCGATGAAATTTACAATCATACAATCTAAACTTGTAGGCCCGCTTCAATTAATTTCGGGAGCTGTTGAAAAAAGACAGACTTTACCTGTTTTAGCTAACCTTTTAATCAAGGTAGAGAAAAATTTATTGAGTATTACAGCGACTGACTTAGAAATAGAAATGTCGGTAAATATCAATTTGGAAAATGATTCGGTAGAAGGTGATATCACTGTACCAGCAAGAAAACTAGTTGATATTTGTAGAAGTCTGCCAGTAGATGGTGTTATAAATATTGAATTAATAGAAAGTAAATTAATCGTAAAATGTGGAAGAAGTAAGTTCACACTTTCAACTATATCAGCCCAAGAATTTCCTAATATAGAAGATTCATTATTTTCGACAGAGTTTGTTATATCAAGCAGTGACTTTAAAAAGACTATAGACAAGACTCAATTTGCAATGGCACAACAAGACGTTCGTTATTATTTAAACGGTATGTTAATTGAAATAGACCAAGATAAATTGTTAACTGTAGCTACTGATGGGCATCGATTGGCGCTCTCTAGACTAACTCTAGAGAGCAATGTTTGCGATGATCTAGTGCAAGTTATTGTACCTCGTAAAGGCGTGTTAGAGGCGGGTAAGCTACTTTCTAGCATTGATGAAGATGCGACTATCTCACTGAATAGTAATCATATAAGAATAACGATTGGCCAATTTGTATTTACTTCTAAGCTAGTTGATGGTCGTTTTCCCGATTATGGAAAAGTGTTACCAAAAAATGCTGAAAGAATCCTTTTGTGCGATAAGGAATCTATTAAGGAGGCATTTGCTAGAGCGTCAATTCTTTGCAATGAAAAATTTCGAGGTGTCAGATTAACTTTATCTGAAAATAGATTGAAGATTAACGCCAACAATCCAGAGCAAGAAGAAGCTGAGATTGAGTTAGATGTAGAATATAATGACAAAGAAATGGARATWGGTTTTAACGTAAGTTAYYTATTGGATGCGGTTAATGCTATYAAAAGTGAKAAAGTTAAGTTTTGTTTAGGTGAYTCTARKARWAGSSTGCYKWTNNAWGSGYCGSWWSAWRCYGMYMNGYGCGKMSRTWGYKAKNGCCNNKAWNARGCKYYRAAANYNAAWTYTATTTTTWAAYATCTAATTCGACAATGCATTTAACYAATTTTGTTGCYACTGGACTKAGRAATTTATCTGATATCAAKTTAGAGYTKTCGTCTGATCTRAATRTTATTGAAGGTGTCAACGCCGCTGGAAAGAGTAGCTTGCTTGAAGGGATTGGTTTGCTTTTATCCGGGCGATCGTTTCGTACGTCTAAAAACAGTCAGTTAATTACTCACAATCAAAAGGAAATTTCGCTCTTTGGGCGGTTTAATGATTCGACTAAAATTGGGGTGTCATTCGGTTTTAGCAAGAGCTCTCGTAAAATTCGATTAAACGGTAAAAACTTAAACACATTGTCGGAAATGGTGTCTGTATTTCCTGTGCAGATATTAAGCCCTGAGTCWTATCATTTAATAGATTCRGGTCCAGGGCAACGWAGRAARCATCTAGATTGGTTATTGTTTCACGTGGAWCATAMYTATAAAWCTGAYTGGCARTCTTTCAACAAGSTATTAAWRCAAAGRAACTCTTTTCTACGATCRTTGAAWGGTAAGCTGTCKGATGYWGATAAYMTACAACTYRATACYTGGAAYRCTAAATTYATTGAATYRGCTAAAGTGGTTGATAMTAGAAGAAYTTATTTRRCTAAGAAATTRTCKGAAGAACTTTRTTGTGTTCTWARTSGAATGAAATTYGATTTAGAGGGAGAAATATCCTTAGTATATCAGTCGGGTAATGGTAATCTAGAGTTATCAGATCGTATTCATCAAAGTATAGATCTTGATGTTATTAGAGGATCTACTAATTATGGWCCRCATAAAGCTGATATAAAGATTAAAATTAGTGGTCGAGAAGTTAAGGATGTCTTATCTAGAGGACAGAAGAAGATGTTGATAAATGCGCTATATCTTTCTCAAACATCMTTATTAAAGAAACTTTCTGATAAAGATAGTCTTTTTATAATAGATGATTTTTCTTCAGAACTAGATAGTGTTAATCAATTACAGCTAGTARTAGCATTGAAAGAGCAAAARAATGTKCAGGTTTTKATATCTTGTCTAGATTCAATRGTGCTCAAACCGCTGATAAAAGAGTATAATAACGTYAARATGTTTCACGTGRAACATGGTGTAATAAGTGAAGTACCNNTNCNNNYTYSAAMTTNAAANTAATTAATTAGAATTTGGCTTTTAAAAGGAAACTATAACTCGATGTCTGAAAACAACGAACAAAAAACTGAAGTATCAAATGTWTATGACTCTTCAAGTATWAAAGTTTTAAAAGGTYTWGATGCTGTTCGTAAACGGCCTGGTATGTATATYGGYGAYACWGAYGAYGGTACYGGYTTACACCATATGGTTTTTGAGGTTGTTGATAATTCAATYGATGAAGCTCTAGCMGGTCACTGTAAAGATATTAACGTRATCATTCATACYGATAAYTCTATTTCAGTMACYGATGACGGTAGAGGAATACCTGTTGGGATCCATGAAGAAGAAGGTGTTTCAGCAGCAGAAGTTATTATGACTGTTTTACATGCGGGTGGKAARTTTGATGATAACTCCTATAAAGTATCAGGTGGBCTGCATGGRGTGGGTATTTCAGTTGTAAATGCTTTATCTGACGATTTAACCATTACAATCAGACGAGAAGGTCATRTTTATGAACAAMATTAYAARATGGGWGAACCGCAAGCACCATTAGCGGTTATAGGWGATACCMAAAAAACAGGTACTGATTTRCGTTTTCATCCAAGYCCTACMATATTTACTAAYATTGATTTTCATTACGATATATTRGCAAAACGATTGAGAGAGCTTTCTTTTTTAAAYTCAGGTGTCAGTATTAAACTTAAAGATGAGCGTTCGGGAAAGGAAGATCATTTTCAATATACAGGCGGTATASAAGCRTTTGTTGAGTATTTAAATAGAGCAAAAACACCTATTAATCAAAAGATGTTTCATTTTAGCGTTGAAGTCAATGATGGAATMGTTGTAGAAGTCGCTATGCAATGGAATGAYTCGTTTCAAGAAAAYATTTTYTGCTTTACTAATAATATACCTCAGAGRGATGGRGGTGCGCATTTAGCTGGTTTTAGAGGCGGTTTAACGCGTACRCTCAATAACTACATGGAKAAGGAAGCTGGTAAATCTAAAGGGAAAACRCAAACAACGGGYGATGATGCRCGTGAAGGTTTAACTGCGGTCATTTCAGTMAAAGTRCCCGAYCCAAARTTTTCATCTCAAACAAAAGAAAARTTAGTRTCRTCTGAAGTGAAAGSTGCCGTTGAGCARGCCATGGGCGCKCAGCTAACAGATTWTTTGCTRGAAAATCCKCAGGAAGCAAAAATWATTGTTGGAAAAATGTTAGATGCRGCTAGAGCTAGAGARGCRGCYAGAAAAGCTAGAGATATGACAAGACGTAAAGGTGCACTCGATATAGCGGGTCTTCCCGGTAAGTTAGCTGATTGCCAAGAAAAAGATCCAGCTCTATCTGAATTGTATATAGTGGAAGGGGACTCTGCTGGCGGATCGGCYAAGCAGGGGMGWAATAGAAAGAACCAAGCCATATTACCTTTAAAAGGTAAAATTTTAAATGTRGAAAAAGCACGRTTTGATAAGATGATATCKTCTCAAGARGTCGGCACGTTRATTACTGCATTAGGTTGTGGAATAGGKCGAGAYGAGTTTGATGTYGAAAAAACRCGTTAYCACCGGATCATTATTATGACTGATGCGGATGTGGATGGTGCTCATATTCGAACATTATTGTTAACMTTCTTYTATCGTCAAATGTTAGAGTTGGTAGAAAAAGGTTATATATAYATAGCTCAGCCTCCTTTATATAAAGTGAAAAAAGGYAAACAAGAAACCTACGTTAAAGAYGATGCAAGTCTAGAAGAATATTTAACCAGYATGGCYCTTGATGAAGCATCTYTWCATGTTAATGCTGATGCRCCMGCWTTATCWGGAGAAGCTTTAGAAAARCTGGTKATTGATTACCGAGAGGTTCAGGATGATATTAGTCGATTATCTCAACTGTTCGATTCGAGAATATTAAATGGAGTGATTGACTTAAACAGGCTAGATGTTGAAAGCTTGGCTGATGAAGGTAAAGTAACCGCATGGGCAGACAAATTAACGAGCGTTTTATCTGTTGATGATAAAACCGGAGCGACCGAATTTGAAGTAACTGTTACTAAAGATGAAGAGAGAAACCGTTATTATCCAGCCATCAGAGTAATTTATCATGGAACCGAAAGTCATTACACGTTAGATAAATCATTTTTTGCGTCTGGTGAATATAATAAAATGATCAAACTTGGTGAAAAGACTAATGGTTTAATGGAAGTTGGCGCTTACATACAACGTGGAGCAAGAACTCAGGAAGTCGAAAGTTTCAAAGAAGCTCTAGATTGGTTAATGCATCAATCTAAACGCGGTATTGCTATTCAACGTTATAAAGGTTTGGGTGAAATGAACCCAGATCAACTTTGGGAAACAACAATGGATCCWAGTGCWMGWAGAATGYTRCARGTCACCATTGAAGATGCGGTTGTGGCCGATCAGCTGTTTTCCACMTTAATGGGWGATGATGTAGAGCCWAGAAGAGCCTTTATTGAAGAAAATGCGTTAGCTGTAGCTAATCTTGATGTTTAGTAATAACGAACTAATATTAGAAAAGAATAAGGCTTTTGTGTTACTATATTAGAACTATCTAATGTAGTGATAATTATATCTTTGAGGAATATGTAATGAACATTAAAATAATTCTTGTAGCTTTGGCTACACTTTCTTTTTCAACCTTAACATCTGCTGCCGGAGATGCGGTTGCGGGTAAAGCTAAAGCAGGCGTTTGTGCAGCTTGCCATGGTGTAAATGGAGTCAGTGCCATTTCCATTTTTCCCAATCTAAAGGGTCAAAAGGCTGCTTATACGGTTAAACAATTAAAAGCGTTTAAAGACAAAACCCGTATCGACCCTTCAATGAACGCTCAAGTTGCAACGTTAACCGATACTGATATAGAAAATCTCGCCGCTTTTTACGAAAGCTTGAAGTAGCTATTGTTTTTCATCGCTATGCAAAACTAAGGGACCAAGAGTGCAAAAAAATTATCACTCTATTTCTTTAGTTTTTACTATCCTCTTTATGTTTTCTAGCTCGATTCATAGTAAAAACAATAATTGTGCCGATTGTAAACTTGAAATTAGTCAAACCTTAAACCAACTTCATCTAGCAGCAAGTGAAGCGAATTCACAAATCTACTTTTCTCTATTTACAACAAATGCTGTTTTTATTGGAACTGATCCGAAAGAAAATTGGACAATTAAAGAATTTAAAACCTTTGCTGAGCCTTACTTCAATAAAGGCACAGGTTGGACCTATCACTCTAGAGATCGTCATATCACTATTTYAGAATCAAAACAAACAGCATGGTTTGATGAAATGTTAGATAATAAAAAGTATGGGGAAACACGAGGTACAGGAGTGTTAGTTAAAACGGCCAGAGGATGGAAAATTGCTCAATATCACCTTACGTTGCCAATACCAAACTCTCTAACTTCGTCTGTAGTAAAAATGATCCAAAATAATGAGCAATAAAAAAGTGTGTAAAAAATGCATTATGACAAGATGGTTCGTTGCGACCGCAGTCGTGATCACAGCAACGGTCTATTTTTTTCCAGGTATGCTCGTTTAGGAAATTTATCGATCGTTATTTAGCAACTCATCTATTGCAAACGAAAGATCTGAAAAGATAGGTAGTTTAGTTTCCAACAGCTTAGAGGCCGTGTACATTCCTTTACCCGTTAAAACTAAAACAGGCATACAGCCTGAGTTTTCTGCACACTTAATATCAGAAAGAGAATCACCTACAAACCATGTTTTAGACGCTTTAACATCAAATTGTTTTAGAAGGCGATTCACCATGCCTGTATTTGGTTTTCGATTGGGTCCAGCTTTATCAGGATGATCGGGGCAATACTCTAACGCATCTATATGGGCGCCTACTTTGGCTAATTCCATTTCCATTTTTTTATGGATCATTGCAAGCGTAATATGATCGAACATACCACGGCCAATACCAGATTGATTGGTTGCGACCGCTACTTTATATCCCGCTTGGTTTAGTTTAGCAATAGCGCGTAAACTTGATTCAATTGCTACCCACTCCTCCGGTGATTTAATATAACTATCAGAGTCCAGGTTAATGACACCATCTCTATCTAAAATGATCAGTTTGTTTATGGACATTGTAATCTTTTAAACTCTTATTTTTGCAATAAAGAAATATCAGCAATACCCATAAATAGATTTCGAAGATCGCTGATTAAGGCAAAACGATTATTTCTTATTTTTTCATCTTCAGCATTCACCATCACACTATCAAAAAATTGATTAACAGGAACTTTTAGCTCTGCAAGTTTTTCTAAAGCAGACTGATAGTTGAATTCACTTAGCTGTTGCTCAACAAATTCTTTAGCATCGTTGATTGTGTTAAAAAGCTCAATTTCACTTTCTTCAAATAAACTCGGGTCAATTTTAACAATCTTTGGATCGAAATCTGACTTAGCTAGAATGTTTTTAACTCGTTTATTTGCCTCTGCTAAATCTGCACTGTCATCAATCTCATCAAACGCCTTTACCGCTTTAACTCTACAATAGAAGTCGTATGGCGAGGTTATGTTTAAAACGCTAACTGAATTAATTACTCTGGATGAAAAACCTAATTCCTGATACATCGCAAAGCTTCTTGCAGAAAAATACTTCAACAACTGTTGTTTTGTATCAGTGGAAATTTCTATTGCAGAAAAACTCTTTAAAGATTCATCAATTAACTCTGAGAGGTTTAGATTGAGTTCCTTTTCCGTAATTAATCGRAGAACACCTAAAGATGCTCGTCGCAAAGCAAAAGGATCTTTGGCGCCCGTTGGAATTTGTCCGATCCCAAAAATTCCAACTAGCGTATCAACTCTTTCGGCCAACGCTAAAATAAGACCTGTTTCTGTTTGTGGAAGTTTATCTCCAGCAAACCTTGGCATATAAATTTCGTCCATAGCTTCAGCTACTTGCTTTGCTTCTCCATCTTTAGTTGCGTAATAACGTCCCATGATCCCCTGTAAATCAGAAAACTCCCCCACCATATCAGTCATTAAATCGCATTTACAAAGGTCGGCGGCACGCTCAATGTTTGGGTGAGCGACGGAAAGACTAGAGGCGATAGTTTTCGCTAATGATTTAACTCTTTGTGTTTTTTCAAAAACGCTTCCCAACTTATGTTGAAAAACAATTCTTTTAAGACTCTCCCGAAACGACTCAAGGCTGTTTTGACAGTCTTGATCATAAAAGAATTTTGCATCCGCGAGTCGAGGGCGTATGACTTTTTCGTTGCCAGAAATAACCGTATCTGGATTTTTACTTTCTATATTTGCTACMGTWATAAAGTGRGGYAATAAAGASKCYGWTTCAGAYTGATCRGAAACTAAATGAAAATATTTTTGATGTTCRGCCATAGASGAAATTARYGCTTCCGCYGGMACCTCYAAAAAYKCTTTATCAAARTTTCCGAGAAGTGAAACWGGCCAYTCTACTAGAGCKGTTACYTCTTCYAACAAATCTTCRGAMACAACKGCMTGAGCWTYYATTTTAYTAGCGATATTTTCTACTTGAATTCGAATCTTTGCTTTRCGCTCYTCAAAACAAGCGATYACCWTTTTTTYTGCAAGTAMMRCTTCATATTCGGTGGGTGAATTTAAAACAAAGGCTTTAGGCGAGTGAAAACGGTGACCATAACTAATATTATTCGATTTTTCGCCCATAATCTCAAGATCGACAACTTCTTTATCCAAAATTGCAAGTATCCAATGAACTGGTCGACTAAACAGGAAGGAATTATTTCCCCATCGCATCGCTTTGGGAACTGGAAGTTGCGCAATCGCTTTCGGAAGCAACGCTTTTAATAGCGACGCCGTCTTAGCACCTTTAACTTCAGCGATAAAAGCCAGTCTTTCGCCTTTACTTGTTTGTTTACGGTTGAGATCAGAAACATCAACACCATTTGATTTAGCAAAACCGATTGCTGCAGGTCTTGCATTTCCGGCCTCATCAAAAGCGGCCGCAACCGCAGGACCCAACTTTTCTACGTGTTTGGTTGCCTGCTCAGAATCAAGCTGGGTAAAACGAATAGCTAACCTTCTTGGTGTAGCAAACCATTCACTATCTTCAAACTCTAAATCTGCCGCCTGAAAAGATTTAAGCATAAAGTCATGTAGAGAACGAGCTAGTTTTGGGAGTGCTTTTGGTGGAAGTTCTTCACAACCCAACTCAAACAAAAAATCATTTTTTATGACTGATGAATTAGACATTATTTATCTCCTTGACTAGTCTTCGAGGTTTTACCAATCGGAAAGCCAAGCGCTTCACGTGAATCGTAATAAGATTTTGCTACAGCGCGTGATAAAGATCGTACTCGTAAAATAAAGCGTTGTCTTTCGGTAACTGAGATAGCATGTCTTGCATCCAAAAGATTAAATGCATGAGACGCTTTTAGAACCATTTCATAGGCAGGTAGAGGCAAGTTTTTTTCAATCATAGCTTCGCTTTGAGATTCACATTGATCAAAATAACCAAATAGGTAATCAACATCTGCTAATTGAAAGTTATAAGTCGATTGTTCTACTTCATTTTGATGAAATACATCTCGGTAGGTAACGACACCTTGTGGCCCCTTAGTCCAAACCAAATCGTAAATGCTATCAACGCCTTGCAAATACATTGCTAGTCTTTCAAGTCCGTAAGTGATTTCCCCGGTTACAGGTTTACATTCAAGCCCGCCGACTTGTTGAAAATAGGTGAATTGGGTAATTTCCATCCCATTTAACCAAACTTCCCAACCTAAACCCCAAGCACCCAATGTCGGTGATTCCCAATTATCTTCGACAAAACGAATATCGTGTTCAAGCGTGTCGATTCCCAAAGTTGTTAAAGACTCAAGAAATAGCTCTTGAATATTTTTAGGCGAAGGTTTCAAAATGACCTGAAATTGGTAATAATGCTGCAAACGATTGGGATTTTCACCATATCGCCCGTCAGTCGGTCTTCTACAGGGTTGCACATAGGCTGCATTCCAAGGCTCGGGACCAATGGATCTTAGAAATGTTGCGGGATGAAATGTCCCGGCACCAATTTCCAAATCTAACGGTTGAATTAACGCACAACCTTGTTTAGACCAGAAGTTTTGTAACTCAAGGATTAAGCCTTGAAAAGTAGTAGTTGCAATTGTTGACAAACGTTAGCTCCAGATTGACTTTGTTTAGGATTGCGTTGGTTAGTGAACAATCCTGAATTTGTATAAGTTAGTGTATTAACTCTTTAATTGGATGATGAGTTATAATATTTTTCAATTATATCAACACTAGGTATGACAGAAAAGATGATCATTATTCATRTCTGCACTATAATTCGATTTTATAACCATTCTATTAAGTTTATTCAATTATATAAGCAATAATAGAGWGCTTTCCACATTCTCGTTACTAGTAAACACCAATAAGTTCTAGTGAGATAATAACAAACCCTGATATTTTTAGGAGAACATTTGTGTCAGCTTCAAATAAATTAAAAATTACGCTAATTTCAGCAGCCTTTGCTTTTTCTTATAGCGTTGCTGCGGATCACTTAAGCAGTCACAGCGTAGAAAAAAGAATTTCTCCAACGGGCAGTGTATATAAGAGTGGCGATGATGTGCCTGTTGCTATTGCGCCAATTGTAGAAGTATCTGGTCCCAGAACCGGAGAAGCGATTTACAATACAAAATGTTTAGCATGTCATGGTACCGGTGTTGCTGGTGCACCAAAACTAGGTGATGTTGCGGGTTGGGCTTCAAGAATAGCTGCTGGTGAAGAAACTTTACTAAATAATGCGCTTAACGGTATAAACGCAATGCCTCCTAAAGGAACTTGTGCAGATTGTTCCGATGATGAAATTTCGGCAACTGTGAAATATATGGTCGCTAATAGCCAATAAATATCTATTTGAACATAAAAAATTTTATTAAAGCTCAATCTTTTTA
This sequence comes from Gammaproteobacteria bacterium, assembly GCA_002401655.1. Lineage (GTDB taxonomy): Bacteria > Pseudomonadota > Gammaproteobacteria > Enterobacterales > Kangiellaceae. The sequence continues at coordinate 17,731 of NVTT01000032.1, forward strand.
GATTGGGCTTTTTTGTTATTAAGTACTAAAGAAATAAAAACAGGGAATTATTAAGTGCCTACCGAGAAAAAGCTTGAAAAAGGAGTTACCTATGAAAGGAACTTTGAAGTGCTAGCGAATAAAACCGCTAATTATTTTTCTGAATCTGATTTTGAAAAATATGCTGAGGTGCTGGCTACACCTTTTTTGATTGCCGATATGGAAAAGGTTTGTGCTGAATTAATGAAGCCTTTATTGATTGATGATGAAGTTTCAGTAGGTGCTCACATAGATGTTAGACATATAGCACCTACAGGCGTCAATGCGCGTTATACGGTTAAAGCAACCTTTGAAAAAAAGCGTTGGGGACTATATACATTTAGTGTAGAAGCAAAAGATTCCGTTGGTGTTATTGGAAGCGGTTTAATTGTAAGAGCAATAGGCTCCAATTACAAAATTTTACAACGGGCAAGCTTGGCAGTATAGTTAACCGAAACATGAAACTTTGAATAAACGCTACATTTCAATTATTTGGAACGAGAACCAATAGACAAACATAAGGCAGTTATAAATAACTGTTCAAACAAGGAAGTTGCCAAGATAGTGAAGTCAAACTTACCACTCCCGCAACACAAAAAACTACTAATAATTTATCGTTTAGAGCCTGACTGTTTTGGTTATTTGGGACATAAACAAATGAGTAAGTTTTGTGAGCATATTACAAAAAATATTTTACCAATAGATTCTGGCTTTATAAAGTGGACAATCATGCCGAGATTAGAGCCCGAGGAAAAAGAAGTTGAATATCGAATTGATGGAAAGCTATTGAAAGAGCATCAAGTTATCAAATACCTAGCTTTTTTTGATAGAGATTATAAACTGTTCCAAGATGCTCTTACTCAATCTATTATGCAACAAACTAGAACATTATTTTAAATGATGATTAAAGGAGTAGAGCATTGAGCTTCTCAAAAAAACTCCTATAAAAACAAAATCTTATAAAAAAACGTTATTTCATGTAAAAAAGCAGTACAAAAACTCAAAAAAAAGTATAATTACCACTCTATTTCTAAAAATAGCCTATTATTGATGTACATCGATCAAAACCGACTCTAACACTCTATAAAATAAAAAAATTTTTATGAAAAACGTCGTTTTTAATGGTTAATAATTATAAATTTAAGTCAATCAAGGGAGCTAGGTGTGAAGCCAACCAATATTAAAGATCCTGAAATATTTCACAAAGTCGTCGACTGTCAGTATGCCTGTCCAGCGCATACACCCGTACCAGAATATATTCGACTAATAGCCGCAGGGCGATATGACGATGCCTATATGGTTAACTGGGAGTCCAATGTTTTTCCCGGAATTCTTGGTCGTGTTTGTGACCGGCCTTGTGAGCCGGCTTGTCGTCGAGGACGGGTAGAAGAAGAGCCTGTCGCCATTTGTCGTTTAAAACGAGTAGCAGCAGATAACAAATCAGATATCACCGATCGCCTACCGAAAATAATGCCAAAAAATGGAAAAAAAGTTGCCATGATTGGTGCGGGACCGGCATCTTTGACTGTCGCTCGGGGTTTAGCGCCTTTAGGTTATGAAATTGACTTATTTGATGAACAAGAAGTAGGTGGTGGATTTATGCGGAGTCAAATTCCTTCATTCCGTTTGCCAGAGTCTGTATTAAGTGAAGAAGTTAATTATGTGTTAGATATGGGGATCACAACGCACTTTAAACATTACGTAGAAAGTCTAAAAGAATTATTAGCCAAAGATTATGACGCTATTTTTGTTGGATCGGGTGCACCTAATGGTCGCAACCTCAATCTTCCAGGCAGAGATGATGCCGCTGATGATATTCATATCGGAATTAACTGGTTAGAGAGTGTTGCTTTTGACCACACTACATCGATCGGAAAAAATGTCATTGTACTTGGTGGTGGAAATACCGCGATGGATTGCTGTCGTACTTCAAGACGATTAGGTGGTATTAATGTAAAGGTTATTGTTAGAAGTCCAAAAGCTGATATGAAAGCATCACCTTGGGAAATTGATGATGCGGTTGGAGAAGATATCCCCATTTATGAAAATCACACGCCTTTAGAGTTTGTAGTAGAAAATGGTAAATTAAAGGGTATGAAGTTTGATAAAGTTAGAGCCGAATACGATGAAAAAGGCAAACGTAGTCTAATTTCAACTGGAGAAGACCCTATCTTTATAGAGGCAGATCAAGTGTTGATAGCAATTGGTCAAGATAATGCTTATCCGTGGATTGAAAGAGATGTTGGTTTAGAGTTTGGAAAGTGGGATATGCCCGTAGTCGATGAGGCAACTTTTCAATCAACCAATGAAAAGGTTTTCTTTGGAGGTGACGCGGCTTTTGGACCATCCAACATTATTACTGCGGTTGCTCATGGCCATAAAGCTGCCGTTTCTATACATAAATTTTGTCAAGGCGAAGATGTTAAAGAGCGACCAGCGCCAGGTGTTACCTTGCTAAGTCAAAAAATGGGTTTTCATGAATGGACCTATGATAATCATATTGATCATGATGTTAGGCATTTAGTGCCTCACGTTGACAAAGAGACAGCGATAAAGAATTTAAAATTAGAAGTAGAAAAAGGCTTTGACCAAGAAATAGGTTATGAAGAAGCAATGCGCTGTTTAAATTGCGATGTGCAAACGGTATTTACCGATGACTTATGCATTGAGTGTGATGCTTGTATCGATGTTTGTCCTACCAAATGTATTAATTTTATTGATAATGGCGAAGAGCAAGACCTTAGATCAAGGCTCATGTTACCCGCTAATAATAAAGAGCAAGACTTGTACGTGTCGGGCGATTTACCGACCACTCGGGTAATGGTTAAAGATGAAAATGTTTGTTTGCACTGCGGTTTATGTGCGGAACGGTGCCCAACAGCAGCTTGGGATATGCAAAAATTTAGTTATTCAACTACTAAGGTAGGTTAAAAAATGCGTCTTGAATCTAATAATGAATTCGTGATTCGATTTGCGAACGTCAATGGAACGGGATCAGCTAGCGCAAACAATATGTTTTCGAAAGCCGTTTTTCGTATGGGTGTACCGGTTAGTCCAAAAAATATCTTTCCTTCAAACATTCAAGGGTTGCCTACTTGGTTTGAAGTAAGGGTCACTGAAAGAGGTTATTTAGGAAGCCGAGGAGATGTTGATTTTGTTGTTGCTATCAACGGTCAAACCTTAAAGAAAGATTATGACACTTTAGTGCCTGGCGGATATTTTCTTTATGACTCAACCAAATCTCTACCAAGAGGCCTTGATCGTGATGATGTCATTGATATCGGAATTCCATTGACTCAAATGACAATCGATAACTTTTCAAATCCGCGTCAACGCCAGTTGTTTAAAAATATCATCTACGTTGGTTCTTTAGCTTACTTATTAAGCATGGAATTTGAAGTTTTAACCAACATGGTAAAAGAGCAGTTTGCTAAAAAAGAAAAATTGATCCCACCTAATATTAAGGCGTTAGAGCTTGGTTATAATTATGCAAAAGAACACTTTGAAGATGTTTGTGGTTTATCGGTAACCCGCAGAGATAATGTTGGCGACTCTATTATGATTGACGGAAATGCGGCTACAGGTTTAGGCGCTGTTTATGGTGGTGCGACGGTTTGTGGTTGGTATCCAATTACGCCATCAACCTCTGTTGTTGAAGCGTTCGAAAAATATGCTAAAACGTACCGTATCGAAAAAGACACAGGCAAAAATAAATTTGCAATATTACAGTCGGAAGATGAGTTAGCTGCAATCGGAATCACAATTGGAGCAAATTGGATGGGAGCGCGAGCTTTTACTGCCACATCAGGTCCGGGTCTTTCTTTAATGAGTGAGTTTTTAGGCTTGGCTTATTTTGCCGAGATTCCCGTGGTTTTGGTTGATGTTCAAAGAAGTGGTCCTAGTACCGGAATGCCGACTCGAACTCAACAATCTGATATTATTTCTGCAGCTTATGCCTCCCATGGTGATACTAAACAAGTTTGTTTTTATCCATGCGACCCAGCCGATTGTTTTGAAATGACGGCAAAAGCGTTTGATATTGCAGAAAGATTACAAACCCCCGTTATTATTATGTCCGACTTAGATTTAGGAATGAATGATGGCATGAGTCGTCCGTTTGTTTGGGATGACAAAGTTGAATATGATCGCGGTAAAGTATTAAGTGCTGATGATCTAGATAATTTAACTGAGCGTTGGGGTCGATATAAAGATGTTGATGGCGATGGTATTGGTTATAGAACTTATCCTGGAACTCACCCGACAAAAGGTGCTTATTTTACTCGGGGTTCTTCGCATGATGATTATGCGGCTTACACAGAAGACAGTGAAATTTATGAAGCTTGTATGGAACGCTTGGTATTAAAATGGGAAACCGCAAAAGAAATTGCACCCCATCCACAAATTAAATACCGCGATAAAAAATCTAAAATTGCCGCCATATTTTATGGCACCAGTGCTCAAGCAAGTTATGAAGCGCTGGATGGTTTAGCCGGTGATGGTGTTAAAATTAATACCTGTCGAATTAAGTCTTTCCCATTTCATCCAGATATCGGTAATTTTATTGAAGAGCACGAAACGGTTTATGTGATTGAGCAAAATCGAGATGGACAAATGCGAACTTTATTAATCAACGAGTTTAACATTGGTACCAAGCGACTAAAATCGATTTTGAATATTGATGGAATGCCAATGAGAGCCAGACGAATTAAACGAAAAATAGAAAGAATGATGAGCGGTGAAAGTGTTAGTCCATTTACAACGGCAAACAGTAGTGCCGAAGGAGCTGAAGCATGAGTTATTTAAAGTCGACCTTCCGTCACCCAGAATCTCCAAAAAATGATTTAGGTTATACCGAAGCCGTTTATGAAGGYGCATTATCWACRCTTTGTGCGGGTTGCGGTCATGACTCGGTTAGTGCYTCAATTATTAATGCTTGTTTTGAGTTGTCSTTGGAACCTCACCGAATAGCAAAAATGTCGGGGATTGGTTGTTCATCTAAAACGCCAGCCTATTTCTTAAAAGGATCGCATGGTTTTAATACGGTTCACGGAAGAATGCCTTCTGTTACAACCGGTGCTAATTTAGCCAATCGAGATTTAACCTATATTGCCGTTTCAGGAGATGGCGATACCGCATCAATTGGTATGGGTCAATTTATGCATTTAGTGAGACGAAACTTAAACATGGTTTATATCTGTATGAACAATGGTGTTTATGGTTTAACCAAAGGCCAAGATTCTGCGACAGCAGATATTGGAAGCGCTAGTAAAAAAGGTTTGCCCAATATGTATAAACCAATGGATCTTTGTGAACTGGCAATTTCGTTAGGTTCTGGATATGTTGCTCGAAGCTTTTCTGGTGATAAAGATCAATTAGTGCCGTTGATAAAAGGTGCAATAAAGCATAATGGTTTTGCTTTTATTGATGTTGTGTCTCCTTGTGTGACCTTTAACAATACATCATCATCAACCAAAGGTTACGAATGGGTTAGAGATCATAAAGAAGCAACCGGTACAGTAGATCTAGTTCCAAAAGAACAGGAAATTATTGTTAGAGAACCAAATCAAATTTTAGAAACGATTGAACTACATGACGGTAGTGTTTTGCATTTAAGACGGCAACCGAATTCTTTAGACATTCAAAGTCGCGAGTCAGTGCTTAAATCTTTAGAAGATGCGAAACAAAAAGAGCAGGTTTTAACCGGCTTGCTTTATTTGAATACCAAACAACAAAACACCCATGAAATTATTAATACTTCTGATAAACCTTTAAACAGTATGACTAAAGATGACTTATGCCCGGGTAGTGAAATACTTGAAGCAATTAATGAGTCTCTTAGATAGCTGTTTTTATCTAGTTTTGTATAAAACGGTATGAAATAAAACAGTCCGAAGTTAAAAGTTAGCGTTAGAAAAGAGATAAAATGAAAATTAATATTGCTGTCAATGCTGCAACAGGTAGGATGGGACAGCAAATTATTAATGAGGCAACAAGTTCGCAAGGTGTGGAGCTAGTAGCTGCATTTTGTCGATCGGGGCATCCATTTTTTGGAAAAACGGTTCGCGGTACAGGCTCAGAGCACGATATTCAATATACCAATGAAATTCAAGCCGGCGTTTCATCCAGCCAAGTGGTGATTGACTTCAGTTTACCCTCCGTTTCTTTATCCTTATTAGAGACAGTAGTAAAAAGCAGCACACCCATTCTTATCGGTACAACTGGATTTAATCAACAGCAAAAAGAAACCATAGAAAAAGCCTCCCAACAAATACCCATCATGCTGGAATCAAATACCAGCATCGGCGCTAATATGATGATGAAGTTATTAGCTGTAGCAGCAAAATCAATTGGGCAAGATGCTCACATCGAAATTATCGAATATCATCATAAAAATAAAATTGATGCGCCATCAGGCACAGCGATTAAGTTAGGCAATATTATTTGTGATGCAACAGGCAGTAACCTAGAGGACCGAAGTGTTTATGACCGACGAGAAAACAAACACGTTAGAACACAAGATGAAATAGGTATTTCGGTTGTTCGCGCGGGCGATATTGTCGGTAAACACCAAGTTTTATTTGCGCTAGATAACGAAAATATCACTATCGAACACGAAGCTTTAAGTCGAGAATGTTTTGCTGCTGGGGCGATTAAAGCAGCTAAATGGTTAACCCATCAAAAAAATGGTTTGTATACCATGCAGGATTACCTTAATTCCTAATTTCTATAAATACAGTGTTTCTACTGTTAACCAAAGTTGTTTATAGACTACGAAAACTGCCAGTTAGTGGTAAATGGTATCTGTACAGGTTCTGGATATTTAGTTTAACTATTTGAAAAATATAACTAATTTTGAAAATAGATTAGCAGTATATGTGTCTTTACTGAACATAATCAGCGCTAGGTATAGGATTGTATGGCACAAATTAGCAGATCTGTAGTTGGGTTAAGAATAGCCGGTGAAGACCTCATTCCTGCAGAAGTTACTTCAATGCTAGGATGTGAATCTACGAGTGAGCAGACCAAAGGTGATCTTGTAGTAAAAAGAAAAAAGCGAACCGCAGAAATCGGAATGTGGAGAATGAAGGCTACTGACTTTGAGCCTGAAAATTTAGATGCTCAAATACTAGAGATATTAGAAAAACTTTCGTCTAACCTTGAGGTTTGGGAAGTACTTACTAAGAAGTTTAAGATAGATTTGTTCTGCGGCTTATTTATGAAAAAAAGCAACGAAGGTATTACCATATCACCTTTATCATTGATGATGCTGGGCGAAAGAGGAATTTTATTAGGCTTGGATATTTATGACCCTGATTAAGAATTGAAATACCTAACCAGAAAATGAAAAAAGAAACTAAAACTGCGTTCTTTTTATTTGGGCGTTAACAACATTAGTCATAAACAACACGTTTCAACTGACTTCGATCTGAATGTTCAAAATCTTTTCCATAAATAAATAGCGACATAGTTTCTACATAACTCAACTCATCACCTGTCACTTTTAAAGTCATTTCAAAAGCTTTCGTTTTTGCTTTTTCTTTCATAAAAGGTGATTGAATAATTCCAAAAGTATCTGAACCACTTTTCGCAGAAACTTGAAAAATTGTTTCGCCATTTAATTCCGTAACAACTCCACCAGCGAGCAAACAAACCCCCCGTGGAATTGTTAAAGAATGCATTACCAATTTTGTTTTCGGCTCATAAATCCAATGACCAATTTGATCGTGAAATATTTTTCCATTTTCATTTTTACGTACAAGGTGGTGGTATTTTACCGCCACTAAATTTTGTTCTTCACCATTTTCTGCCGGTCCAGCAATAGTAAAAATTAGCTCATCTGTATAAGTCGTTTTATCAGATTCTGCATTAATATCAGGCGCATCATCGACTCCTTTATTTCCAATCCATCTCCCAACAAGTTGAGCTAAAGGCCCGTAATCAACACCATCAATGATCGTCATAATATTTCTCTATTATAGTTCAAACTTAGTTTTCAGCCACTAAAAGCTGTATCGATTTGATTTGTGAATATTCAAAAGGTAATGTACTTTTACCTCGATATTCTAGTTTCTTCAATAATATTTGATCGCGACTAATGGATTCCAAATACCCAACGTGAGGCCGACCGCTATAGAGGTTTAACTTTATTTTTGAACCAAGATATTTTGTGAGTGATTGTTTACTCTTAGAAATAAAAACTTTTTTGCTATTAGATATTAGAGGTTGGGACTGACTTGAGTTTTTAGGATTATTTCCATTTGTTTGTTGTTCTTCAATGTTCGTAATTGTTCGACCAATGAAAACTGTACCAACACTTCGTTTATTCAAATCAATTGATAGTGCGATTCTTTTTTGGAAATCGACAATTGGATGAAAATTAATTTGGTTGTAGGTTGTACCTTCTTCTATTCCAATTTTAATATCTATATTTTCTGGTTTATAAAAGAAATCTGAGGCCTCTTGAGCGGTCGTTGTATCGAGTACCAGATTTTTATCTAGCGCTTTTTGAGTTAAAAAATTTCGATAAAAAATAGTCAGTTTATTTCTACTTAGATTGAGTTTTTCTAAACAAGCTTGAGTGTTTTCTTCGATCCAAGTTAAGTCTTCTATGTTGATTTTCAGGTCACTTAAATATGCGGTATTGTCACCGGTTTCTAATAATCGATTGATATTAAAACTTCCCTTTATTGTGGCAAGCCGAGCATCTTTAAACTTAAAGTTAACCAATGCAATATCAGCAGTTTGTTGGATCTTGAAGGAGCCAGAGAGATCAAAAACYAAATCGGGAAGGTCAATTTTRCYAKTGGTCGTACAYTCTTGAGGAAAAAAYAAATTYGTATAKTCCTGCTTATATTTAATYCCGAATAAGTTTAAAGCGGTTTSRGGTTGYTTCGTATRAGCRCCWATAACCGATAGGCGAATTTGRCTAGGGTAGGYTTTATAAACGACTTGYTCWCGGGAGTCTAATAAGTCAAAAATGCTAGGTAATGATATTTTAAGSCGAGGYGCTCTAATAATCGGACGTCTTCGAGTTTTAAAAATTCGAATGTCTTCTAAATAAATTTCACCGTTATGATTGATCCATAACCATGAGTAGTCGAGTTTTACATCAAAATCACGCGTCACTAAATAGGCGTCGATCCCTTGTTTTGCATGCCATAAAAAGTAGCTATAGGGTAACGCTGAAATAATGAAGCTATAAGCTAGAGTCTTTATAATTAAATTTCGAACTAAATTCTTCTTCATTTTCTTTCTTTTTCAGTCGGTTATGTTGAAATCATAGATTAAAACGCGGTTAATTTCACCTCTAATAGTGAGATTCCACCAATTAAAGGTGTGGGGGGTCGTTTATTGTATGAATATAAGAATGAGTTCTCAAAAACTATTTTCCAATAATCCAAACTATTTGTTCAAATTTTAGCCAACTTTAGGTAAAATCCATGCCCTTTTTAATTTCGGTCATGTTTAGCGAATGATTTATGACGAAAAATTTGATGTAATTGTTATCGGTGGCGGTCACGCTGGTACAGAAGCTTGTTTAGCTTCTGCGCGGAGTGGTGCTAATACATTACTAATTACCCACAATATTGAAACGCTTGGACAAATGAGCTGTAACCCTGCGATTGGCGGGATTGGTAAAGGTCATTTAGTGAAAGAAATTGACGCGCTTGGTGGCGTTATGGCGATCGCGATCGATCATTCGGGCATACATTTTAAAAAATTGAATGCTAGCAAAGGGCCTGCGGTTAGAGCGACTCGCGCGCAGGCAGATCGCACTTTATATAGAAACTTTATTAGAGAAACTTTGGAAAGCCAGCAGAATTTAAAGATATTTCAGCAATCAGTTGATGATCTTATTCTTGCCGAAGCCGACGATCGAGTTGAGGGTGTAATCACCCAAATGGGTTTACGCTTTTTTGCTAAAACAGTGGTTATTACTGCGGGAACGTTTTTATCCGGAAAAATACATATTGGTCAAAGCAATTATAGCGGTGGCAGAGCCGGTGATCCTTCTTCTGTAGGGTTAGCAAAACGACTTAGAGATTTACCGTTTAATATTCAGCGATTAAAAACCGGCACGCCTCCTAGGATAGATAGTCGAAGTATTGATTTTAGTGATTTAGAGCCCCAGCATGGTGACACTCCAACACCAGTGTTTTCCTTTTTAGGAAAGAGGAGCCAACACCCTAAGCAAGTACCTTGTTTTATAACTCACACTAATCAACAAACCCATGATTTTATCACCTCAGGTATGGATCGCTCACCATTATTTACCGGTGAAATTGAAGGTGTGGGTCCTCGCTATTGTCCGTCGATTGAAGATAAAGTGGTACGTTTTGCTGAAAGAAATTCACATCAGATCTTTATTGAGCCTGAGGGTTTAAATACCTTTGAGGTTTATCCGAACGGGATCTCAACCAGTTTGCCTTTTGATGTGCAACTTAACTTTGTACGTTCTATTAAAGGCTTTGAAAAGGCTCATATTACGAGACCTGGCTATGCGATTGAGTATGACTTTTTTGATCCTAAAGGTTTAAAAACAAGTTTAGAGTCGAAATACATCAAAAACTTATACTTTGCAGGCCAAATCAATGGCACTACAGGCTACGAAGAAGCTGGCGCCCAAGGTTTGATTGCTGGATTAAATGCATCGCTCAATTCTCAGGAGAAAGAATCTTGGTCTCCTACACGAGAAGAGTCATACATAGGCGTAATGATAGATGATTTAATTACACGAGGAACTCAAGAGCCTTACCGTATGTTCACCTCGCGTGCGGAATACAGGTTGCTATTAAGAGAAGACAATGCCGATGCTCGCTTGACTGAAAAAGGCTATGAGTTGGGATTAGTCTCGGTACAAAGATGGCAACATTTTTGTGATAAAAAAGAAGCAGTAGAAAAAGAGTTAACTCGGTTCAAACAAACTTGGATCCAGCCAAAATCGGTGGAAGCAGAAAAGATAAATCGTTTATTAAATAAGCCGTTAGCTAGAGAATACAGTTTAATGGATCTACTTAAACGTCCTGAATTAAACTATGAAAAACTGGTGGCAAGCATACAAAACGATTCCAATAATTCATCGGAAGAGGTTGTCGATAAAGACGGTTTAGTAAAAGATATTTTGGCGAAAGAGGTCCAAGAGCAAGTTGAAATTCAGGCTAAGTATTCAGGTTACATTGAACGTCAAAAACTAGAGATTGAGCGTAATAAAACTCAACAAAATCTAAAAATCCCGAGTGATTTAGATCTCTCTAAAATTGGCGGATTATCGAATGAAATTGTACAAAAGCTGAAAGCGGTAAAGCCAGAAACGATTGGACAAGCTAGCCGAATATCCGGGGTAACACCTGCTGCTATTTCGATATTATTAATCACATTAAAGAAGAAAAATTATTCTAAAACTATTGGGCGTGACGCTGATCAACCTGTTAAGAGTGTTGGCTAAATGAACATTGATGATTATTCTGCGGACGGCGTTTTAGCCAAACAGTTAAAAAAAGGTTTGAGTGAATTAACCATCGAGACTAGCGAAAGACAGCAACATCAATTGTTAGAATTGTTGCAGACTCTCTACAAATGGAATAAAGCTTATAATTTAACCGCTATAAAGCAAGTTAAAGAAGGTTTAAAGCTTCATATTTTAGATAGTTTGACCCTGTTTAASCGWTTTGAGTCACTYTCKKCTGATAAAACRGTGCTTGATGTTGGGACGGGACCYGGTTTTCCRGGRCTACCTTTAGCTATCTTRTTTCCACAYTTAAAATTTACRTTATTRGACAGCAATAACAARAAAATTMGATTCATTAGACAAACCATTTATCAATTAGGTCTMGAGAATGTTGAATTGATACATTCGAGAGTGGAGCAGTTAACTAATAGAACTTTTGACGTGATTGTCTCTAGAGCCTTTGCGTCGCTTACCGATATGCTTAATCTCACTGTTTCACTATTAGACAAAAAAGGGGTTTGGTTAGCTATGAAAGGTGAATTTTCTGAGGACGAAGCATCTGATTTGCCGTCTTTTGTGGCCGAGCAATTCGTCACTAAGGTGGAAATTCCCGGTGCGTATAAAGAGCGATGTATTGTTGAATTAGCAATAACAGAAGAAGATAAATAGCGAAATGGTTAAAAGCTAATTGATCATTACAAAGATCAACCTATAATGGATGGTTCGCAAAAATGTTTAATTGGTTAAATGACCGGCGATAAGTACCTAATAAAAACGATTATCACTAAAACCGTTAATCAAATAATCAGCGTAAGAGGATCCTTGTGGGAAAGATAATAGCAGTTACAAATCAAAAAGGCGGTGTTGGAAAAACCACAAGTAGTATTAATATAGCGGCATCACTAGCCGCGACTAAACGTAGCGTACTATTAGTTGATTTAGATCCTCAAGGTAACGCAACCAGCGGTTGTGGATTAGAAAAAGACGAAATAGAACACCATATACTAGATGTTTTGTTACAAGAGCAGAACATTAAAGACTGTTTAGTGAATGCTGAACAAGCTGGATTTCACATTTTACCGACCAATTCTGATTTGGCTGTTGCTGAAGCTCATCTATTATCGGTAGAAAATAAAGAAAAACGATTAAAGTCAGCTTTAGACGAAGTAAAAGATGATTTTGATTATATTTTTATAGATTGCCCTCCTTCACTGAGTATTTTAACAGTGAATGCATTAGTGGCGGCAGATAGCGTAATGATTCCAATGCAATGTGAGTTTTATGCGCTAGAGGGGTTAAAAGCCTTGCTTCAAACGATTGACCAAATCAAAGAATATGCGAATCCAAATTTATATATTGAGGGTTTGTTAAGAACAATGTATGACCCACGAAATCGTTTAGCAGTAGAAGTATCTAATCAATTACATGAACATTTTGGTGATAAAGTTTATCGAACGGCAATCCCAAGAAATGTTCGATTGGCCGAAGCGCCAAGTTATGGTTTGCCAGCGTTGATGTATGATCGTTTATCAAGAGGAGCGAAAGCGTATTTGTCTTTAGCCGGTGAAATGATCCGTCGACAAGAAGAATTGGATGCTGTAACTGCATAAATATTTAGCGACACCGCTCCTGCGGTAAGTACTAAAAAAAGAATTAAGAATAAAGAATTAGGAAAGTATCAATGAAAAGAAAATTAGGCCGTTCACCGCTAGATGCTTTTTTAAGCAAGCCAAAACCCTCTTCAATCGAAACCGCTGGATCAACTGGGTCGGTAGATTCGCGCTTGCCTCCCGGTGAATATCAAAAATTGCCTATTGAGTTTTTGCAACCCGGACAATATCAGCCAAGAAAGATAATGACTGATGATGCTTTGGAAGAGTTAGCCAGCTCAATTAGAGCTCAGGGAATCATCCAGCCAGTTGTTGTGCGTTCAGTTGGTAAAGATAAATATGAGATTATTGCTGGGGAGCGTCGTTGGAGAGCGGCCCAATTAGCAGAACTATCGGTCATTCCTTGTTTGGTAAAAGATATACCGGATGAAGCCGCTATTGCTATGGCGCTAATCGAAAATATTCAGCGTGAAGATCTTAACGCTATGGAAGAAGCCGTTGCCCTGCAAAGATTAATGCAAGAATTCGAATTGACTCATCAACAAACCGCGGATGCAGTGGGTAAGAGTAGAACAACAGTAACTAACTTGTTGAGATTGTTATCATTAACTGAAGCTTGTAGAACCATGTTGGAGCGTGGGGACTTGGAAATGGGTCATGCAAGAGCATTATTATCATTAACCAGTGACGAACAAACTGAAGTGGCTAGAATTGTTGTTGCGAAGGGGTTAACGGTAAGAGAAACTGAAAAATTAGTCAGAGTCACTGCGAATCCCATCACAAAGTCTTCGAATGAAACGCCGGCTGATCCTCACATCGAGCAGCTAGAAAGACGTATGACAGATAAAATGGGTGCACCTATTAAGATCCAACATGGCGCGAAGGGCAAAGGTAAAATCACCATTACCTATAACAGTTTAGATGAGTTAGATGGTGTTTTAAAGCATATGGGTATTGAGCAGGAATAGACCTTTTATATGTCAATTAGAGAGCTATCTCAGTTACAAAATGCAATTTCTTGGAATACTAGAAAAACTCCAGTTACCTGTATTAACGTCATTCAAGAAACCCATGATGTTAAGACCTTTCAGTTTCAAGCGGATGATGCACAATTATTTCATTTTAAACCCGGCCAGTTTATTGGGTTAAACCTCGAGATTGAAGGGCAAAAACATAATCGCTCCTATACCATCGCTTCATCTCCTACTAGACCACATATTTTAGAAGTTACTATTAAAAAAGAAGCGGGTGGCGCTGTATCGCCTTGGTTGCACGAAAATATCGAAGTTGGTTCAAGCATAGAAGTTAGAGGACCAGCGGGTCGATTTAATAATTTAGATACACCATCCAAAAAAGTATTATTGATATCTGCTGGATCGGGTATTACACCGATGATGTCGATGTCGAGATTTTGGACTGACCTACAACCGAATAAAGATATTGTATTTCTCAATTGGGTAAGAGGTGTTGAAGATATTATTTTTAGACGTGAAATCGCGTTATTAGATAGTAGAAATAAAAACTTCAAACCTGAAATCATTTGTACACAGCCTGGTTTATCTGAAAATTGGTTGGGTAAACGAGGACGCATCAATAAAACCACTTTAAATGATATGGTGCCCGATCTGGCTGAGAGAACTATTTTTTGCTGTGGCCCAGAAGGGTTTATGGAAGCGGTTAAGTCTTGTTTGCAGGTGTTAGATTTTGATATGGCTAACTACCATGATGAATCATTTGATCCCGGCGGAAAAAAGAAGAAAGTCTCTCTGGCGAAAGCTGAATTAAGCAAAATCAACCTATTGGAACCTACTAAACGAGAGTTTCCGCCCATTTACAGCCTTAAACTAAAGAAATCTAAACTCGAACTAGAAGTAAAGCCCAATGATATTCTGTTAGACGTTTTAGAATCAGCTAATGTTGATATTGGATCTTCATGCCGAGGGGGAAATTGTGGCGCTTGTCATGTCGTTAAATTATCTGGCAAAACTCATACACGAACCGAAGATGGTTTAACTGACGAATATAGACAGCAAGGTCATATTTTAACTTGTACTACTAAATTATTGTCGGATGTTGAGTTAGACATCTAAATAGCCGTTATTTCGGAGAATATCTATATCTTGTGTTTTTTTAGTAGTAAAACGCTATATTTGGGTAATATTTTTTGAAAGTGAACATTTAGATAAAGAGTTAAAGATAATAAAAAGCATTAAGTAAATAATAACTCTAAAAAAGGGGGTTTATCTGCTTTGTGGGGTTGCTAATGGTGGCGTTGATCACTATAATTTGCGCCGAAATTGGCTGCATGAATTTTGTTCGATTAGACGAATAAATCACCGGAATAGCCTAATAAATTGAATAGATATGGTTGAAGTCAGCCTAAAAGAAGTTAGTTTAAAAGTAGCTAATTTTAATAAGTGTGGTAGGAACTTCAAATGAGTCATATTTTTGTCAAGCAAGGCTTTGAGCAAGCAAAAAAGTATTTGAGAGCGCAGGCGATCATTATCGTTTCAGTCTCATTAGTGGCATTGATTAAAGATTTTCAGATAACCATTGCTTTGTTGTCTGGCGGAATGGCGGTTTTTTTAGCAAACCTCTATTTTGTGTATAAAGTATTCTCTCAATCGGGAGCGCAGGCCAACAAAAAAGTGGTTAGCGCATTCTACATAGGAGAATCTGTTAAGATTGCTATTTCGGTAGGGTTGTTGGTATTAGCTTTTATTCAACTTCCAGGAAAAGAAGTTTACGTTTTGTCAGGTTATATTTTAGCGTATCTACTTCAATGGTTAGCGCCAGTGATAGTAAAAACCCATTAAAGGGTATAAATTAATTTGTTAGGGCTAGTGAGTTATGAGCGAAGGACATTCAAGTTCAGATTATATCAAGCATCACCTTCAAAATTTGCAGGTATGCTCTACCTCTGAGGGATGGCAGTTTAATACAGCTGAAAATCCTACCTTGTGTAAAGGTAACTTTAATACTGTCAACGTTGATAGTATGTTTTTCTCTTTGCTCCTTGGTTTCCTTTTCCTTTGGGGTTTTAGACGTGCCGCTAAAAAAGCGACTGTTGGCGTTCCTAGTAAATTTCAAGCATTCATAGAATTGGTTATCGACTTTGTTGGTACTAATGTCAGCGACACCTTTCACGGCAAAAATAGAATGATTGCGCCTCTTGGCTTAACTATTTTTGTTTGGATTTATATGATGAATCTTATGGATCTGATACCGGTAGATATTATTCCTGGTTTAGCTGGTTTAATCGGTATTCCATTTCTTAAGGTGGTGCCTAGTACCGATGTAAATGTCACTTTTGCCATGTCGCTGTCTGTATTTGTTTTAATAATTTACTACAGCATTAAAATGAAAGGTGTTGGTGGATTTATAAAAGAACTAACGCTTAATCCATTTAACCATTGGGCTGCTATTCCTTTTAATATTATATTAGAAGGTGCAGCGCTGATTGCAAAACCGATTTCTTTATCGCTTCGTTTATTCGGAAACATGTATGCGGGCGAATTAATTTATGTATTGATTGCGATGATGGGGCTTTATCAGTTACCACTTCATTTTGGTTGGTCAGTATTGCATTTATTAGTGACTTTCTTACAAGCGTTCATCTTTATGATGTTAACGGTTGTTTATTTAAGTCTTGCTCACGAAGACCATTAGAGATATATAGATACAAATACAGATAGTAGAAACAAGATACAGATTTTTAACAATTTAATTTTAAATACAACTATTCTTACTAGGAGAATAAAATGGAWACAGTCATCGGTTTAACCGCAATCGCAGTCGCTCTTCTTATCGGTCTTGGCGCTTTAGGTGTTGGAATTGGTATGGGACTTTTAGGTGGTAAATTTTTRGAATCAGCTGCGCGTCAGCCTGAGCTTTCAAACCAGCTACAAACCAAAATGTTTATCGTAGCAGGTCTTATTGATGCTATCGCGATGATCGGTGTGGCTATTGCTCTTTATATGTTGTTCGTACTTGGTGCTCAGTAATAGTTAACCATTTCTTTCAACGAACTATTAAGGAGGAGCGGCCGTGTTACCTAATGCCACTCTAATTGGCGAATTAATAGCATTTATTGTGTTTGTAGTGTTCTGCATGAAATATGTATGGCCTCCAATCATAGGTGCTATTGAAGAGCGTCAAAAGAAAATAGCCGATGGCTTAGCTGCATCTGAAGAGGGCGAAAAAGCTCTTGAAGTTGCTGAAGTTAAAGTCAACGAACAGCTTAAAGAAGCTAAAACGCAAGCAGCAGATATTATCGAGCAGGCCAAAAAGCGTGGG